>QIHU01000614.1 GCA_003231035.1 Acidobacteriota bacterium | reverse complement strand
CCTGCACGTGCGGTCGCAGCCCTTCCTCCGTCCAGTCCGGCAAGTCGAGCCGGTGCTGGCGAGCCAGATCCAGAATCGTACTCAGCCGAATATTGCCGTCCAAGTGCCGATGAAGCTCAACCAACGGATACTGATTTCGCATGGAGGCAGAAAGGCTACCGCCTTTCTGCCTCCATGTCCTTTTTTTATGGGGACCTCTCTCCGAGGTCCCCTCAACCGAAAAAATGACATTTTTTCGGTTTTCACCCCTAAGGAGTCCGGCCTAAGCGGCCGGGCTCGCCTGGCGGCTCACGCGCTCCGCTCAACGCGCTGCCGCCCCCGAGACGCGAAGCGGCGAGGACTCAGTGGCCAACCCCGGACAGTAGTACCGAGAGTCGAGCGAAGTGAGACGCGAGGACGACAAAACACTCCAACAAAGAGGTCTTGTCTCCCGCGCGGTGGCCTAAGGCTGCGGGCACGGACCGTGGGAGGGCACGGATCGGCTCGCTCAGGACCAGCGGGCGTGATTGTCTGAAGAGCGAAGCGATGAGTTGCGCGACCGCCCGGAGCGAGCCGACTCGTAGTGCAAACATCTTGCTCGCAACCGCCCGGCCACTGCGCGGGAGACAAGACCTCGACCCCCAGCGGGCAGCGCCCATGGATCCCCACCTCCCGAAACGCCTCTGCCACCCCGAAAGCCACCTAGCGACCGGGGTTGGCACCCTGGCGGCTGTTGTAGATCGGGAGGCCACGGCGGGCATAGTTCTTGAGCACTTCGGCGGCTTGGGGACGCAGGAGGTCGCGGTGGACCGCGATTCCGCGTTGCTTTAGCTCTTGCACCCAGTTGTCGGGCTTGGGCCCTTCGTCAAAACCGATCTGGGTGGCATCCTCGCCGCGAGCGCCGCACACCAAACTGCGGACCCCGGACCATAGGGTGGCACCGAAGCACTGGGCGCAGGGCTCGGTACTGGTGACTAGCTGGTGGGCGGGTAAGGGGTCCGCTCCCAGATCGAAGCTACCGAGCACCTTTTGCGCGATGCTCAGGGCGACGAGTTCAGCGTGAGCGGCGGAACAGTGGGCCGGCACCACCAGATTCACCCCTGGGGCGACCAGCCGGCCGGTTTCGATCTCGAAGACGGCAGCACCGAATGGACCGCCTCCTTCCTCAGAACTGCGCTGGGCTAGGGCGATGGCCAGCCTCATGCGTTGCTCGGCGGTAGCAAACCTCTTGGTGGTGTCGTCGACGACCTCCTCGACCCACGCGGGCAAGCTCAGCTCGATGGAAGGGAAAGTCATGATCTCACCATGATAGTCGCTTGCGGTACCGGACAAGCGCCTCAATATACAGTGTTCTTGTGGTGATTCTGATCACTCTTGCCTGGGATTTGACCAAGCTACAGGTATGCTGTTGCGATGAAGATCGACCAAGAAGTACAGCGGGTGCGCGATCTACTGCACCGCAGGATCTATCTTTCCGGCCTAACGCAGAGGGAAGTGAGCCGGAGGCTGGGTCTCGGGAGGGACTACGTGCACCAGGTCCTCAAGGGGCGGGTAGAACTCAAGGTCGAGCACTTGCTGCGCATTGGGGAGGCTCTCGGCGTGGAGCCGGACCAGCTCTATTCCGAGCTGGTGGCGGACATTCGATCTCAGCGCCAGGACAGCCGCATGGAGATTGCGGATGGAATCAGCTGGAGCGAGATTCGTGAATATGTCGGTGAGAGCATCCGCATGCTCGAGAGCCGGTTACCGCCCGCAAGCGACTCCCCGGCTAGATCCGACCGAGACGACGATCTCGACTAGTGCGGCTGTTGCTTGCGCAAGGTTGCCACCGTGGACCGGATAGCCGTTGCCGTGAGGGTATGCTCGCCGGCTGCCTGGCCGAAGAGGAGTAGCGTGGCAGAGGCTTCGCGTGGAATTCCGCTCGAGGCAAAAACCGGATACATCTCTCGCGCTAACTCAGCGACGCTGAGGCTCTGCCCCAACTCGGCGTAGACCGCGGCGAGATCCAAGGAGGCGAGGGCGGCATCGTATCTCTCGTCGTCGCGTAGCAACTCGCGGCGTACTCCGTTGAGTTGGCGGACCGCATCGTCGAGCAAACCTAGGGCCGCTTGCAGGCGACCTTCTGACCAACGCAGTCGCCTGGCGTAGGCCTGACCGTAAGGAAGTTGGTGACAGACCGGTTTGAGGAGGCGCAGCAGTTCCAGTGCCTCGCGGGGTTGCCCGGCCTCGCCGAGATAGATCACCAGGTTGAACAGGGCCTTGAAGCGCAATACCGGATCGACCGCGCAGTCAATTCGTTTGCCGCCCTCGTAGGCGGCGCTAATCGCGAGGTCGAGGTCGCCGGCCCGGTGGGCCCAGTGGCCTTGCGAAAGGAGGGTTCTTCCGGCCAGGTGATGCTCTCCAATGGCCTCGTAGAGCTGCTGAGCCCGTTGAAACAAGAGCTTTCCCTCCTCGAACCGGTGTTGCTCACTGCGCAACGTACCTTCCAGTTCGAGTAGCTTGCCATGCAGCAAGGGGTCGCCGGAGGCGTACTTGAAACTGGTTTGAACCTGAATCCAGGCTTGTTCCGCGCCGAGAAAATCACCCTGGAGGCGTAGCGCATTGGCCAGGCAGGCCCATGCTTCGGTCCGTGCGTCGTGGATCAAGGCTTCGGTCTTGGCATCGCCCAGTGCCACTGCGACGACCACGGCGGCGTTCGCCGCTTGCAGCATCTTGCGCCGATCGCCGATCCGGCACTCCTCGGCGATTTCGACCAGCCGTCGACAGACCTGTAGCCGGCCGGCCAAACTACTGTTCCTCACTAGCAGCGCTTGCTGTGCCGCATTGAGATTCAATAGCTTTTGGCAGGTTCGCTTCAGAGTCTCGGCGTCGAGTTGCACTGGAAGGCTGGCGCAAGCCCTGCTCAGAGCTTCCCGCACTGAGGCAGAGTAGTGCTGTGTCTGATCTGTTTCCATGACCTACTCTCAAGGATACATCAAGGCAGAAATCGGGGGGTCCCTTTCTTGTCGGTTCCCCCCGGTTGTTAGGAAATCGAATCTTAGAGATCGGTACTTGGGGAGGGTAGAGCCCCTAGCCCCACGGATCCAGCGAGTTTCCGGTCTCCGTGGGAGGGCTGTTGATCCG
>QIHU01000636.1 GCA_003231035.1 Acidobacteriota bacterium | reverse complement strand
GCGGTGTGCACGGCCCTCTCCTCGCGGATCTTCCGTTGGGAGTAGGAGACTCTTCCAAGATCCGTGAGGCAGGAGTGGTGTAGGGTTGTACCAGCATGACAGCGCGAGAAGCATTGCACCGAATCGTCGATGATCTACCGGAGGGAGACCTGCCGGCGGTGCAGCGTGTGCTCGAGGCTTTGAAGGCAACGGCGGATCCCGTAGGTCGCGCTCTGGCCTCTGCCCCAGCCGACGATGAGCCCGACGAGGACGACTTCGACGGTGGCCTCTCAGAGGCCCGTCGCCAGGCTCAAAGCGGGCAGCACCTCTCTCACGCGGAGGCTAAGCGCGAACTCGGCCTTGAATCAGCGACAGGAATGACCTGACCTAAACGAAATCTTTCCGCGCCTCCCGCCACCCATGGATGTACCCCTACCTAGAAAGGAACTTCCATGGCTGAGCAGAAGATCGTCCGCTGTGCAATTCATCCCGCCATTGGTATCGCGCGCCTAGGCAACGCTTCGGCGGACGACTACTACTTGGCGCCGGAAGTGCCGGGGAAGCCGGCGGATCCGGCTCCGGGGCGGTTCAAGACAGCGGAAGGGGAGGTGCGCAAGGAGGCGGCGCGCTTTCGAATCTACGGCTACGATGCCGACGGCAACGTGGTGAAAGAACTCACCGCCGCCGACGCCAGGATCACCTGGCAAGTGCACCTGGCCAACCGCAAGGCGGCTTGGTACAAGTTCGCCAACGCCATGGATCTCAAGCAGTACGCCTTGTCGACCACCTTCCGCAACGCCGTGGTCGGCGGTGCGCTGCGCAACGAGTTGGTGATCGATCCAGGACCTGTCGAAATCTCGGGCAGGGAGTGCTCGGGCTCGCGGTATCGCTTTGATCAAGGCTACATCCGCTTCGGTGGCGGCGGACCGATCAACGTTCCGCTGGGCGAGCTGCGCACCGACGAAGCCGGCCGGCTGCTGGTGGTGGGTGGCGATGGCACCTCGGCCTCGGCCGCGGGGGCTCCGGCGACCACCTTCGCCAACAACGAGGGCTGGTACGACGACACCTCCGACGGCCCGGTGCGAGCCACGGTACAGCTCGCCGGCTGCGACGAGGCGATCCCGGTCGAGCCCGCCTTCGTGGCGGTGGTCCCGCCGAACTTCGGTCAAGGGCTCTACGGGGTGGTGCGCCTCTTCGACGTGATCGACGATCTCTACCTGCGCAAGGGATGGGCGGAGCCGATTCAAGAGGTGATCTTCTGGCGGGATATCTATCCCATCTTCGAACGCATGGTGCACGGCCAGTGGGTGAACCAGGGAGCCTACTTCCTCTACGGTCCGGGCTCGCCTGGCGATCTGATCAGCCCCGAGCGGGTGGCCAAGCTTTCAGACCCCGGGGAGGGCGCGCGGGCCGATCGCGAAGCGGTCTTCCGCCTCTTCCGCCGGCCGCCCCAGCCGTGGGACGAGCCCGGTGAGCGGGCCGAGTTGCCGCCGCCGCAGCCGGCGCTGCTGACCGTCTTCTACGGCGATGGCTTTGGCGAGTACGAGAACATCGCCATTGACGAGCTGGCCTTGACCCAGACCCAATACGGCTGGCTTGAAAACTGGGCGGCGGGGGATTTCGTCACCGGTGAGCCCTGCACGCCGCCGGCCAAGCTGGAGGATCTACCGTTGGCCGAGCAGCCGTTGGCGCTCGATCAAACACCGTTGCAAGACTGCCTGGGCGGCCCGTTTCACCCGGGAATCGAACTCACCTGGCCGATGCGAGTACCGCGCATGTGGCATCCGCCCGAAGAGGTGGGGGGGTTGCTCTATCGCTTGCGCATTCTGCCGGATGGCCAGTCTCCGCAAGACGACTTCGGAGCCGTGTTGACGCCGGAGGTTTGCGTCGGCCCCGATGGGCCGCTGACCGCGAGCGGTCCCGGCTCGTTGAGTCGCTGGCTAGGGATTCCCTGGCAGACCGACGAGGCGAGCTGCCTGTCGGGCTACGACGCCTCGGCCTACCTGCCGTTGCCCTCCTTCTGGGCGGCGCGGGTGCCCAACGAGGTGCTCAGCCACAACGCCTTCGAACAGGCCAACGATCCCAAGTTGTCGCACCCTCAGCGCTTCAAGCACCTGGCCTATCGCCAGTTCTGGCTGCGCGACTTGCAGGGATCGAGCTACCAGGACCGGATCAACAACATGGTGGCGGAGTGGAGCAAGATCGGTATTGTCGCCGAACGCAAGGCGCCGGATGCGGACTCGCCCGCCTTCCCGGAACGGTGGTGGGTGGAGACCCAGCGCGATCCCTCCTTCAGTGCCGCCGACCCGACCTGGCGTCAACTCTTGCTGGTCGAGGGCTCCGAGCCGCGCACCGAGCGCATGAAGGTGGCGGCCTTGTCGGTGGAAGAGGTGCGCACCACGCTAGAGAAGAAGCCGGAGGCGGTGGTCCATCCGCGTCGCCGCAACTTGAACCGGGACACTCGGTGAGCAGACCGGCACAGAGCACACTGTCGCAACCGACGGTCGCCATCGCGGGTGGCGGGCCGGCCGGTGCCGTGGCGGCGCTGGTGCTGGCCCGTCGTGGCCTGCGGGTGGTGGTCTTGGAGCCCGCCGCCGGCCCGCGCGACAAGGTGGGCGAAACCCTGCCGCCTTCGCTGCGGCCGCTGCTCAGCCACCTCGGTCTCGAAGATGCGATAGCGCGCGACGGCCACCGGCGCTCGCACGGCAACCGCTCGTTCTGGGGGTCGGATCAGGCCAGCGAAAGCCCCTTCCTGGCCAACCCCTACGGCTCTGGCTGGCACGTCGACCGCCACCGTTTGGAGGCCCGACTGGAGGCGGCGGCCCGGCGAGCCGGTGCCGAGTGGAAGCAGCTACGGGTGGATCGGGTCTGCCGGCGAGGGCGACGCTGGCGGCTGGAGCTGTCTCAACCCACGGCGGTCGGGCGTCGTCAACGCGAGACCCTCGAGGTCGATTTTCTCGCCGACGCCACCGGTCGCCGCAGCCGCTTGGCTCACCACCTAGGAGCTCGCCGGGTGCGTTACGACCAGGCATGGCCTGCTGGTCAGCCGCGCGCCCTGTGCTGAGTCCTACACCCTGGTGGAGGCGGTGGCCGAGGGCTGGTGGTACTCGGCCAACCTCGCAGGGGGTGGCCTCGCGGTCTGTTTCTTCAGTGACGGCGATCTGTTGCCACGATCACTCCTGCGCGGTGACTCTGAAACCTGGTGGTCGATGCTGCGCCAGACCCAGGCCACCCGCGAACGGGTGGAGGGGCACGGCTACCAGCTGCAACGGGCGTTGCGCGTCGTACCGGCCGAAAGCTCACGCCTAGACACCTTGATGGGCGAGCGCTGGATCGCCCTGGGCGACGCCGCGGCCGCCTACGATCCACTCTCTTCCCACGGTGTCACCTCCGCCATGGGCTCCGGCCTCTACGGCGCTCACGCCATCGCCGATCTTCTCGCCGGCCGTTCCGAAGCAGACGCCGCCTACCGCG
>QIHU01000286.1 GCA_003231035.1 Acidobacteriota bacterium | reverse complement strand
TGGCACTCCGTCGGGTGCGAAGCCACCCGACCTAGAGCCGAATCAGATCCACCTCATAACGGTGGAACAGGGGATCGCTAGAGACGAGGATGATGCGTTCGGTTCGCGCTTGCGCGATAAGCATGCGATCGAAGGGGTCGCGGTGGTGAGGTGGGAGCCTGGAGACCTCTTCGGTGTGCTCAAACTCCACCAAGAGGGGCTCGAAACCGCTATCGTGAACCCCGGCAGCGAAGGGCTCAGGCAAGGTGAGCTTGCCCAGCGCGACCTTGATCGCCGCTTCCCAAGCCGAGGCCACGCTGACGAAAACGAGGTCGGCGTTGGCGATCGATTCGCGGCCCTTGACCCCGAGTCGTGGGCTGTTGATACGCCACCACAAGAAAGCCTGAGTATCGAGGAGCAGGCTACTCGCCATGTTTCGGATCGCGACTCGGGTCGCCATGGCCTTGACCTTCGAATGCATCGAGGAAATCGGCGGGTAGCGGAGAGTCGAAGTCCTCGGCGATATGGACCCTGCCTTCCCAGCCGCCCGGCTCGTAGACCGTCTCAGGAGAATCGAACGGTACCAGACGAGCCAACGGCCGCCCAGCCTTGGCAATGATCAATTCCTCGCCGTCCGCGGCACGATCCACCAGGGACGAGAGGGCCGTCTTGGCTTCGTACAGGTTGTAGAGCTTGGTCACCATACTGGGCCCAGTGTAGCAGGCTTGGTCAGTGTTGACCAAGCCTCTCCGGGCTACCACTCCCCGGCGTGAAGTGCCCGCCACCTCGTGACCGCATGCCTCTTGAAGAAACCAGTCCGAGAGCTGGCTCTGAGGGTTCTCACTCCCGATTCGGTCGATATCCCGAGAACTCGATCCCGGTCAGGCGGGCGAGGTCGTAGTGCCAGGTGGCGATGTCTTCGCGGCGGAAGTCGGCGAGCGAGGTGTGTCCGCAGGCGCGGGCGAGGACTTTCATCAGATCGACCGCGCTCTCGAAGAAACGGGCGAGCCGCTCGGCGCCGACGTCGACATCGAGACGCTTGCGCAACTCCGGGTTCTGCGTGGCGATCCCGGCGGGACAAAGGTTGGTGTTGCAGATCCGCGCCGCGACGCAGCCGATAGCCTGGATGGCCGAGTTCGCGAGCGCGATGCCGTCGGCCCCGAGCGCCATTGCCTTGACGAAGTCCGGTGGCAGCCTCAGGCCGCCGGTTGCGATCAGGGTGACTCGACCGCTCGCGCCGCGCAGGTCCAGAAGGTGTCGAGCGCGCGCCAGCGCCGGGATGCTCGGAACGGATATGTGGTCGCGAAACAGCGTCGGGGCCGCGCCGGTCCCTCCGCCTCGACCGTCCAGAATGATGTAGTCGGCGCCCGCGTCGAGCGCGAAGTCGATGTCTTGTTCGATGTGGTTCGCGCTCAGTTTGTAGCCGATCGGGATGCCGCCGGTGATCTCGCGAACCCGGTCGCCGAAACGCTTGAAGTCGTCGACCGAGTGGAGGTCGGTGAAGGTCGCGGGGGAAACCGCCGGCGTACCGGGTTCGAGTCCTCGAACCTCGGAGATCTTGCCGATGTTCTTGGCGGCCGGCAGGTGACCGCCGGTTCCGGTCTTCGCCCCCTGCCCGCCTTTGAAGTGGAAAGCCTGCACCCGTTTGAGCTGCGCTTCGTCGTAGCCGAACTTGGCCGACGCCAGTTCGTAGAAGTAGCGCGAGTTCGCCTGCTGCTCCTCGGGCAGCATGCCGCCCTCGCCCGAACAGATGCCGGTGCCGGCCCGCTCGGCGCCGCGGCTCAGCGCGACCTTCGCCTCCTGGGATAGCGCTCCGAAGCTCATGTCCGAGACGAACAACGGAATGTCGAGCTTCAGCGGCTTGTCGGCCTGGGGGCCGATGATCAGCTCGGTCGCGACCTCGGCGTCGTCGAGGAGGGGCTGGCGCGCCAGTTGGGCGACGATGAGCTGGATCTGATCCCAGTGGGGCAAGTCCTTGCGCGCCACGCCCATCGCTGCCATCGGGCCGTGGTGCCCCATCTTCGACAAGCCGTCGCGGGCGAGTTCGTGAATGAACTCCACGGTCGGCTCTTCGGGCGTCGCCTTCGCTTCCGGGGCCGCGTCGGCCGCGGTGCGCTCCAGCGAGAACTCCCGCCCGGCCTGATCGTCGCTCACCTGAGCGTGGGTGCCGTCACAGTAGGGAGCGTTGCCCGTCTGTTTGCATTGGCACAGGTACGCCGTGCCGTCCGTCTCCGCCGTGAACTGGTGGGGAGAGAAATCGGTGCCGGCGTGCGAGCCATCACAAAACGGCTGTCCTTTTGATCGGCCACAAGTGCAGTAGTAGTACTCTTTTCCGCTTTCCAGTTCGATACCCTTGGGCTTGTTATCCGCGACAATCGGTTTGCTCATCGGTCGTTACCTCCTAATTGATTCTTGGATGAATGGTGGGGCCAGCGGTGGCGTGGGTCAGGCGAGGTCGAAGAGCAGGAACTCCGCCTCTTCGGTGGCGCGGAGTTGGAGGCGGCGCTCGCCGCTGATCGCCGCGCCGTCACCCGTGACGAGCGCCTCGGAGTTGACGCTGAGCGCGCCGCGCACGAGTTGCAGCCAGCCGTGGCGGCCCGGTTCGAGTTCGTATTCGATCGACTGCCCGCGGTCGAGAACGCTGGCGTGGACCACGGCATCCTGGCCGATCGGCAGCGAGCCGTCACGGCCGTCGTTCGACGCGATGGCTTGCAGGCGGCCTCGCCGAGCGCCATCGTCGAAGCGCGCCTCGGCATGGCGCGGCTGGGCGCCGAGCTCGGCGGGCTCGATCCAGATCTGGATCAGGTGCAGCTCCCGTTCGCGTGACTCGTTGAACTCACTGTGGCGAATGCCCCGGCCCGCCGACATGACCTGCACATCGCCCGGCTCAAGCGTGGCGACGCTGCTGGTCGAGTCCCGATGGGTCAAGGCGCCTTCGATCACGTAGGTGATGATCTCCATGTCCTCGTGGCCGTGCTCCGGGAATCCTCTATTCGGCTGAATGCGATCCTCGTTCAACACCCTGAGCTTGCGGAAGCCGACATGCTCGGGATCGAAGTAGCGGGCGAAAGAGAAGCTGTGACGAGCGCTCGGCGCTGGGTCTGATTTGTATCATCGGTTTAATCCTTTCAACGAATATCCTCGTAAGGTGTTCTTGTTCTCAGTCAGCAGGCTAGACTCCGCCGCGCTTCCTCCAGCAAGCGCGACAGACGCTCCAGCTTGGATCTGGAGAGGTGCTCGAACTGAGCGGTGTGAGTGGCCTGCATCGGTGCGTCCAGCTCGGCCAGGAGCTCGAGACCGGCGGCCGAGATCTGGCTGACGATCACCCGTCGATCGCGTTGCGACCGGGTGCGCTCAACCAGCCCCTTGCGTTCGAGGCCGTCGAGCAGCCGGGTCATATCCGAGTCCCGAGTCACCATGCGCTCGACGATCTCCCGGCAGCACAACCGCGAGTCGCCGGCGCCTCGCAGGATGCGAAGCACGTTGTACTTCGAAGGCGAGAGCCCCGCGTCGCGAAGCAAAGCGTGCGGCGCCACGGACAGCGCCTCGGTGGTTCGAGAGAGGTTCAGAAACACTTTGGCCTCGAGCGATGGGAAGTCCTTCGTCAGTTGAATCTCGTCTCGGAGTGTCTTGCGCTTCACGTGGGCGCTACTATATTCCTCCCGAGGATAATCGTCAAGAGGTGTGAAGTCGATCGGCCGGCCTGACCTCTAACGGACCCTGACCTCCACTTCGACCCCGGCGCCAGCGAGATGAGTGACACGTAATCTGACTGATAGGCACCCCGGAGTTGGGGGCGCTCAGGGAGGCTTGCCAGGAAAGTACCCTGGCAAGCCTCAGCGAGATCACTACCCCCTCAGCCACTTCACCTCAGCGGCTTCGGTGGACCTCTCGTGTCACCGGAGGGCGATGATAGACTGAGTGCGATGCCGCGCTTCAAATCATTGAAACAGAATAGGTTTTCCCTTTCCGAGAGCGAAGAAGAGTCGATCCGGCAGGAGGTCCTCGACGCCTTGGCGGCGACCCCTGAGGAGCGTATGGCGGCGGCGATCGGCCTCCTCGACGCGGCCTATACTCTCTGGACGGAGCTCGAAGGTCATGAGCAAGGACTTTGCCGATTTCCTGGCCTCGCTCAACAGCGAAGGCGTGGTCTATGTCGTGATTGGGGGGATGGCGGTGATACGGCTAATTCCGTATCGGACAACCCGTGACATCGATGTCCTAATCGAGCCCACTCGAGAGAATGCACAACGAGCGCGACGCGCCGTGGTGTCCTGGGCCGGCGAGGAAACCGATTTCTCCATCGAGGATTTCCTGTCTGGCGACATTTTGTCCTTCGGAGGTCTCTTGCGAGTGGAATTTCACTCTCGTGTTCCCGGCGCGAACTGGCAGAGAGTGTGGGAGCGCCGAGAAGCCGCTGATTTCCTCGGAGTGCCAACTCACTTTGCTTCGCTACGGGATCTGATAGCGATGAAGCAAGCCGCGGGCCGTCCCGAGAAGGACCTACCAGACCTCAAGCGGCTCCGAAAACTGACCTCCACGAAGTGACCGCCACTGAGCGAAATGGGCTCTCCTAAGTGAACGCCACTTCGCGAAACGGCCAGCCGAAACTGTCAGGAGCCATGTCACCGAGATGGTTGAGCATATCGAGCGTGAGACTCAAGATCGCAACAACCAGGCGGGCAGTAGGCCCCTCGGTCGGCGATTCTCAAAGCCCACCCCCACGGCCGCCCCAAACGCAGCAAGAAGTCACCAGCCCCGAGTTTCCATGCCTACTCGCGCCGAGCCCGCCGCCGCTTCTATCGTGCCTACGACGCCTTCGTCAAGAGCTTCCGAGAGGCGGCGAAGAGGCTTCGTCGCGGCGAACACCCGTGCGGCTTCCCAGAAGGCTCGTTTCCTCCCGCCGGGCCCTTTGTGAGGCCGGAGCCAGTGCCGGGATAGGAAGCGCTAGGGCAGTCGATAGATAGTGTTGATCTGAGGTTCGGTGGGAGAGCCTCGCTTGAAACGATGGGGGAAATAGAAAATCGATGTCGGGCCACCCTGAAGAACCGCTCAGTTTCTCCTACTGGCAGCCTTTTGGCCCGAATCTCAGGCGATGCGTCGCTCATCTGGTCCTCACTCCTTCCCGTCGGAGGTAAGGGCCAGCGAAATGAGTGACACCTAACCAGTTGGTGCCATCTGGAGTGAGCGAGCCGGTAATTCCTATTGAAATATTTTGTTTAGAGTGTTGACTCTGTTGGGTGGAGAGACTATGTTGGGGTTCCGACAACTTCAGATTAAGGAGGCAAAAAGCTATGAGAAACAACACGATTCGGGCGGGTTCTTGGGTCAGGGCAACGCTCTTCCTTTTAGCTGTCTTGTGCGCCCCGGCAGCTTTCGCACAGCCCGCTACGCTCTACTACCCCGTCGGCGACTGTGACGAGGGGGCCGGGAGCGGATCAGTACCGCGCCTGCATGTGCACGATCCCGACATTCCCTTTGAGGGCTGTTCAGGCAGGCCCGGCCAGGAAGGTCTCTGTACTTCCACGGACCCAGGCAATGAGTCCAACTGGGCCTCGATCGGGTGCACGCAGAACTGGTGGCAGACAAATAGTCGGTGTTTTGTGGCCCTTCACTGCGAAGGTTCTTCCGCACCACACCTAGAACACGTAGTCGATGCTGCCAGAATCGATGGAGGAAGAATCTACTTCCGGCGCGGAAATACATGCTACACCCGGACGTGCGGTGGCTCGAACCAGGCGCTGCAATGCAGCGGTCTGGGACTGGGCTAAGATCTCATGATGAAAGGTCGTCGAACGTCAAGGAGTTGGCCTAGCTCACTGGTGCTAGCCATCTCCTTGACAATTGCCGTACCAGCAATCGCCAGCGGCTTGCCCTCTTTTGAGGGCGATCTGAGAGGCCATGCGGTGGAAGACCACCTTGAACGAGCAATGTTGGATGCGCTGGGGGATCCAGCGCTCCTGCGAGAGATCGCCTCCGCCAGGCGGAGGCAAATCGAGTTCGCGACCGGATATGGCGAGCATGAGAGCCTGGCGGAAGACCCCTACTCAGGGTTGAGTATCGGCAAGCCCCTGCGCCAATGGCTCGCCAAGAATGCACCACCTGATGCGCCAACTCTCTTTCCGAGCGTGGAGGCGCTCGCCGCTCTTCGACAACGCGTTGAGACCGTAACAACGGCCGTCCAACTCGAAGAACTCGCAACCAGCATCGTTCTTTTTGACTTAGGCGCCCAGGCGATCAGTATGATCACGCAAGAGGCAGACCTTCGGGATCTGCTCGATGCACATCTAGGGATTGCTGAGTCTCCTATCGCAGGTCTGGTAGCAACTCGGATCGATTTTCAGGTAGAGAAAGCGCTTGCTGTGCTGGAGCGCGTGAACTGGGAGTCAGAAGCGTACTTGGCATCGAAGATCCTTCTGGCCCTAAAGCAGGCAGATGCCCGAGAAGCGGTGCTTCGCCGGCTGGACGACGCGATTCTCGTCAACCTCTGTGGCTCCGGAAGCCCCTTCAGCCCCACCGATCAAGCCATGGCACTGCGCATTCTGGAGGAGAGAGATCGCTCCATACAATGGACGCTCGAACGAGGGAACGCACTACGATTCGCCGCTTGGCGGCTTCTTTTCCTCGGGGATCAAGAAACGGGCAGCCTTGACTTGCCACGAGAACTCTATGTCTTCATTCGTGATGCAAGTTGGTCTGCGCTCGATAGCGACAGGGCGCCGAAGCCAGATGAGATTCTGTTGGCTGAAATTCAGCGTGACCCGAAGATGGTTCGAAGGCTAATCCTGGAGAACGTCTCTACTGCCAGCGAGTACAGAAAGGACTGGATAGCCTCCATGCTACCCGAGGTGGAGGCCAAGGACGACTTTCTTGTAGAGGCGTTGAGTCGGGTGGACCCAGAGAACGGCCTAGATATAGCATCCCTGATCCTTCAAAGAGCCGAAACACCCGAAGTAGCTTTAGGGTGGCTGCAATCCCTTTCGGATGTGGACTTGGCGCATGTGGTGGCCAACGAGAACCTGTTACCCGTTTCTGTCGGAACCCTGGCTAGAAATCTGATGCAAGAGCGCTCGGCGCAGAATCTTGGTCACTTCGCAACCGAGGAATAGACCGGATCTTCAGGTGTTAGCAAATGCCTTTGGGGTGGGGCGATCTCTAGGGTCTACAACCCAAATGAAAAGCACCCCGGCCGGTTGGCTGGGGTGTTGTCCTTCAGGAGGACTCATCGAGAATTCGGTGAGCTTCTCTTTCGGCCTCTGCAAGCGCGAGGTCAATGGCAAGAGGATTACCAATAGAGGCAAGCACTCGGCCGAAAGCTCGGGCCGTTTCCATCAAGAGTTTGCTTCCGTTGATCGTTGCGGGTTCGACGAGTGGTTTTGTGGTCGGCGGCGGCTTCTCTTTGTCCTTCTCCGGCTGCTTCTTCCGCTTTGTGTTAACGGTCATCAGAAACCGCCGCATTCCGGTCATCTCGCTCGTTTCCGACGCGGCTCGTTCCTACACCTTCAAGTTGACGTAGCGCTCAGCGACATAGTAGCGGTAGCTGGGGTCGATGCCGGTTCGTCGTAGCTGCTTGATGAGGGGGCGTAGGTAGGCCAGGGAGCGTATGGGTTCGAGGGGGGCGGCGCTGGCCGGTCGTAGTGCTCTTCGGAGGCTGGCCAGGGCGATGGCGTGTTCGATGAGATCGAGGGGTACACCTTGTTGTTGGAATTGCCCGGCTAGAGTCCTGTCGCCGCGACGCGGCTTGTCGGGCGTGTCGGGTGCATCGAGGTAGGGGTGCAGGACCTGGTGGATGTAGTCGTTGCGGGTCACGACTTTCTAGCCGGTTTGCGTGTCCGCCGGGCGCGGCTGCGTGCCCGGCGCTTGGCCTCTTCCTTGGACTCTTTGAGTCGGAAGGAGCTGCCTTCGATGGAGACGACCTCGGAGCGGTGGACGAGGCGGTCGACGATGGTGACGACGCAGGTGGCGTTGGGGAAGACCTCGGACCACTCGGCGAAGGGCTTGTTGGTGGTGATGATGGTGGGTCGCTTCTCGTAGCGCAGCGAGACGATCTCAAAGAGCAGGTCGGCGT
>QIHU01000640.1 GCA_003231035.1 Acidobacteriota bacterium | reverse complement strand
AGACCGAGTCACCGATGAAGTTGGCGGTGTAGAGCCGATTGAGATTGGCGTTGTAGCGGCAAGAGACCGGCTCCTGCCCAACCCGGAAGCGAGCGAGCAAACGCTCACCCGACGTCTCGTCCGTGTCGTAAATCTCAACCGTGTTGTTCGGCGTATTGCAGACGGCCAGGTAGTCGTGGTTCCCGAGGCGAATGACCTCAAGGTTATGGACTACCGGCGATTCAAAATTGACGTAGTCGGTACGCCCCTGCCCAAGAGCAGGGTGAGCGACAGGGAGAGCGAATAGGCCCACCGCCAGTAGGGCGGCCAGCAAGATCCTTTTCATCATGGACTCCTCGAAGAAGTGAGGTGTGGATACCAGAAGTACTCGTTGGATCTCCGCCGGCTTGGTGCCGAGGGGCAGACTCATCCTTCTCGCTACGGATCCGCTACGAATCCGGCGAGAAGACAAGGCTCGGGCGGGAAACAAGAATATGCCCGGCTGGCGGCCCGCGAGAGTAGGGCCACAACCGCCCTGGACTATGGACTACGGTTGAGTACGCGTCGTTGCAAAGCCGGTCGCCCCCTCTCCTCGTGTGGGTCGTGATCTCCAGCCTGGCTCTGCCCGGCTGGCGTCCGGCGCCAGACTGGAGAGGATCATCCGTATTTAGATAGAGGAGTCACCAGCGCGGTCCATTTCCCCCCTACCGCTCCTGGCCGCGGGCTTGGCAAGGCAAATCGATTGGCTCCGAAGGGGCAGAGACAGGGGCCAAAACACATCGTTCCGGAAGCTGGTGTAAGAATACCCATCGGCGAACCCCTGCGGCGTGCGACCCAGATTGGGCGCCACCCTTCGTCCACCCTAGAAAGGAACCCTGCATGAAGATCCGAACCGCTCCCTTCGCTCTCCTGAGCCTCGCCCTGATACTCGGCGCCGCCCCCACTTGGGCCGTTGAGAAGGTCACCGAGAACACACGACGGCTGTCCGAGGGCGAATCGCCTCCGCAGGCAACCCTCGCCGCGGCAGCCTTCATCGTTGGCGACTGGACCGCCGAGGCGATGGGCGGGGTGGCCGACGAAGTTTGGACGGTGGCCCGCGCCGGCGCCATGATGGGTGCCTTTCGTCTCGTCCGCGACGACGTGCCGGTCTTCTACGAGTTCCTGACCCTACGCGAGGAGGCGGGGAGCCTGATCCTCCAACTGAAGCACTTCGACGGCAAGACTCTGGAAGGATGGGAAGAGAAAGATAAGACGGTCGACTTCAAGCTGGTGGGTGTCGAAAAGGGAGTCCTGTACCTCAGAGGGCTCACCTTCCGTCACACCGGGCCAGACGCACTGACCGTTTATCTCGCACTGCGCTCCAAAAAAGGCGAGTACCACGAGGAGGTTTTCCGCTTCCGGCGCCGCTGAACCGAGCCGGCCCGGGGCTCTTCCCGAAAAGGGTGAGGCCTCGAAAATTTGAATTCCTACACCTCGAACGGGTCCGAAGAACCTTTTCCCTCTAGTCGCTCCCGGTCGGCGCGGCTTCTTCGCTCACCGTCTTCTTCTCAATACCAATGCCGTACACATGATCCATCGCACGGATCACCATCAAGCCGTCCGAAATAGCGGGGGTGGTCATCACGACCTCGCCCAACTCATTGCGAGCCACCTCGCCGTAGAGCTTTCCGCTGCGCACCACGAAGGTGATGCCGGTCTCGGTGGTGAAGAAAAGACGGCCGTCCGCGGCGACCGGGGAACCGCTGAAGCTGTCGGCCTTGCCGACCCGCTTGCGGTAGAGCTGTTCGCCGCTCTTGGCATCGTAGGCCACCAATCGCCCACTGTTGTGCAGCATGTAGAGGATGCCTTCGTACACGATCGGCGTCGGGATGTAGGTCCCTCCTCGCTCGTGGCGCCAGACGATCTGATCGCTCGACTCCGCCTCGCCCGACAACGAAAGATCGCCGCGCCCACCGGCCCTGATGGCGTAAATCGGTCGCGCCGGGGGGTAACCACCGGTGACGTAGGCAAGGCCATCCGCCACCACGGGCGTTCCAACCACCACTTCGGAGTTGGGCGTCAGCGTCCATAGCTCCTTGCCGGTCGCGGCGTCGTAACCTCGCACCGTCTTTCCGTTGGTGACGATTTCCGCGCCACCCCCTTCCTTCGCCGGCAAAATGGTCGGCGTGCTCCAGGTTGGGATCTCGTCGCGCTCGGTGCGCCAGGCGGGCTCGCCGGTGGCAAGGTCCCAGGCCGCGATGAAAGAGCCCGAGTAGATATCTGCCTGCACAATCACTCGCCCCTCGTGAAGGATGGGCGAGGCGGCAAAGCCCCACTCGTAACTGGCGTCGAAGAACCAGCCGCTCCCCAACACCCCCAGGTCCCGCTTCCACAGCAGGTTTCCATCGTGGTCGTAGCAGAAGAGCCCCTCGGACGGGAAGAGAACCACCAGATACTTCTCGTTGACCGCCGGGCTCGAGTTCGCGTGGCTCGACTTCATGTGCCGCTTGACCTTGGGCCTGCCCTGGCTGGCATCGTGCTGCCAAAGGATCTCGCCGCTCGCCTTGTCGAGAGCATAGACCCGCCAAATGTGAACCGAATCATCTTCCACGGAGTCCACATCGCCATAGAGCCCCGTTCGAAAGGTGTCGTCCGCGGTCGCGGAGGTGGCGGTGGTCACGAAGACCCGATCGCCCCAAATCACCGGGCTCGACAAGGCGATGCCCGGAATCGCGGTCTTCCAACGGATGTTGGTGCCCTTCTCGCCATTCCACTCGGTCGGCACTCCCTGCCCGTCTCCGATACCGGACGCATTGGCGCCCCGGAAAGAGGGCCAGGGCTTCGCCGAACCACGAATCATTGCAGGCAGCGGCGGCGCGGCAACAACTTCCTCTTTCGTTTCCGGCTTGCCGCGAACGAAGAGGAACTGCTGGTCGCTCTGCGTGAGTTGAAACCGTTCGATGATCCCGCCACGCCCGCTGAAAGCCAGATCAAGACCGCCCGCTTCAATGGCCCTAAAAGCGTCGGTACCAACTGGGATCAGAGAAAAAGAAGGCTGGCCGGTCGCCTGCGCCTTGAGACCATCGCCTTCGACGAAGACCTTGATCTTCATCCCGATGTCAGCGTTGGAGTACTCGCCAACGTAGCGCGCCCGATCCTCGGCGGAAAGCTCGATCTTGACCACCTCGTCCTCTTCGGGCTCAGTCGGTAGATCCTTAGAGAGAAGCGCGATAATCGCCTCGTTCTCGCCCTGCGTCACTCCGCCTTCCAGCCCTTGCAGTGCGCTGCGTCGCGCCTCTACCGTGACCTCGCCCGTCGCCAGCGCCGCCTTGACTAACTCCAAGTCGCCATTCGCGGTCCCGATACCGAACGCCACTTCGGCAGGGCCAGCCCCGCGCTCAAGCAGCAACAGAGCGATCTCTCGGTGGCTGGGGGAACCCTGCATCTTAGACAACGACCAACCCAATGCGCTGGCTTTGTAGAAGGTGTCCGTGACGTTGACGTCGGCACCCGCTTCGAGCAACAGCTTGACCAACTCGACATTGCCTTTGTCCACCGCGAAGAAGAGCGCCGTCGCGCCGTAGGCGCTGGCTGAATCCACCGGTGTCCCCGCCTTCAGCAAGGCTTCGACCTTGACGAGATCCTGCTGCTGGGCGGCGGCGATCAGGGCATCGCCGGACT
>QIHU01000779.1 GCA_003231035.1 Acidobacteriota bacterium | reverse complement strand
GCGGTGGCGGCGGCCAGCGAGTTGATCACCGAGAGGCCGCGATCCTCGTGGCCGTGCCAATCGACTTGCACCTCCTCACCGGTGGCGTCCACCACCTGGCGGATGAAGCGCACCAGGCTGCGCACCCCGCTAGGCGTGGCATGGCCCACCGTATCGGCGATCACCACCCGGCGGGCACCGGCCTCAACCGCTTCGGTGTACAGCCGCCGCAAGTCGTCGGGCCGAGCCCGGGTGGTGTCTTCGGTGACGTACATCGCAGGCAGGCCGTGGTCCACCGCCAGTTTGACCGCCTCGCGGGTCAAGCGTAGGAGCTTGTCCATCTCCCAGGACTCGGTGTACTGGCGAATCGGGCTCGAACCGAGGAAGCAGGCGACCTCGATCTTGAGGCCGGTGCGCTGTGAGATGTCGATGATCGGCTGGATGTCCGCCGCCAGGGTGCGCGCCGCGCAGTTGGCCACCAGCGGCAGGCGGCAGGCGACAATCTCGCGGGCCAGCCGTTCCACATCGCGCACCACGTGTTCCCCGGCGCCGGGCAGGCCGATGTTGACCGAGTCAATCCCCAGTCCCGCCATCCTGTGTAGGAGTTCGACCTTGACCTCCAGCGAGGGAGTCCTCACCGACGGCGATTGCAGGCCGTCGCGCAGCGTCTCGTCATTCAACTCCACCCGGCCGCGCGCCGGCAGCCAGTCATCGCCCTCGGCGCGGTTCCAGTCGTGGATCAGGTCGGACTCGGTGAGAGCCATGCGGGCAGCTCCTGTGGGAAGTTTTCGGATTTGGACTCCAACTCATTATAGATTCCCTGCCATGAAACCAACGACCGAGCGCAACGACAGTCTAGTTCTCGGCGGCGGCGTGATGGGCGCCGCCGCCGCCCTTGCCTTGGCCAAGAAGGGCGAGCGGGTTACCCTCATCGACCGCTACCAGCCCAACCATGCTCACGGTAGCTCGCACGGCGACGGCAGGATCTTTCGCTTCACCTACCCCGAGGCGGTTTACTTGGAGCTAGCACGGCAAGCGCGACTCGGGTGGGACGAGCTGACGGAATCCGCCGGCCAGCCGCTGGTGGTCACCACCGGCAACTGGGACACGGGAGTCGCCGGCCAGGTTCAGTTGCAAGAGTTGGAGGCCAACCTTCGCCAGCACGACATGCCTTACGAGATGCTGAGCGCCGAGGAGAGCAACCGGCGCTTCCCCCAACTGTCGATCCCCCGAGGCAGCGTGGCCCTGTATCAAAAAGACGGTGGCGTAGTTCTGGCCGACCCCGCGGTGCGGGCGTTGTGGAAGGCGGCGGCGGCTCACGGCGCCCGTACGCTCAGCGACGAGCGGGTAATTGCCATCGAGATCGGTGACGGTGGCGTGCGCCTGGCCACCGAGTCCGGCCAGCGGCTTTCCGCTCGGCGGTTAGTCATCACCGCGGGCAGCTGGACGAACTCCTTGCTCGCCTTGGTCGATCTGGAACTACCCCTTGAGGTGACACGCGAACTGGTCGTGTACCTCTCGCCGCGCCAACCGTCCACCGGTTCTCCAGAGACGGAGATCGACCACCGGGTGGGCGCCATGCCAACCTTCATCGACTACCACGGCTGCCCGCCAGGCCCACGCCAGCATCCCACCTACGGCTTACCCCAAATCGAGGTACCCGCGGTGAAAGTCGGCTTGCACCATCGCGGTCAGAAGGTAGGCGACGGCGACGAGTCCTCGACCCCTTCAGAAGCGCTGGAGCAGGCCACCGTCGAGGCCGCCCGCCGCCTCCTACCTCACGTTCGCCGCGAGCCTCATTCCACCCTCACCTGCCTCTACACCAACACGCCGGACTACCACTTCATCCTCGATCGCATGCCAGGAGAAAATGGCATCTCAATCGGCGCCGGTTTCTCCGGTCACGGTTTCAAGTTCGCTCCGGTCATCGGCGAGATCCTCGCCGCGTTGGTCCTTGGAGAGCCAACGGCGCAAGGGCTGGACCTCTTCGCCATCGACCGCTTCGCCTCCGTGTAGCGCTCACCGAGGACGGATCGTGCTTGCCAATAGTTCGCTCAATACACACATGCAACTTAAGGAATTTTTAATCCCGGTTTGCATTCGACCTCCCGTCTGCCTATAGTGGATCCCATATTCTGCTTCGTACGGGCCGCGCCCTCCCTCTGCCGGCCTACTTAACTTCATCACGCTGAGCTTCCCAGGCTCGCGCGGTGATTTTGATCGCTTCCTCTCATATTCAGTGTCTTGCCCGGCGCTCTTTTGCTTGCGCCATGCCCCCCCGGAGGTGTTCCCATGCCAGCGTCGCGCTCCTATTCTTGCGCCCGATCCTTGTTCTTCTCCATCGTTCTTGCTTTCAGCCTGCTAGCCGGCCTCACCGCCGCACCCGCCACCGCGCAGCCGCTTCTCAAGAGCGCCGTACAGACTGACCCTGGGAGCACCAAGCTGACCGGCGACGCCTTCGGATACCGGTTGACCTACGCGTGCAACAACACCGGCGGCGACTGCCTCAACGCCATCGTGGTCGATCTCCTGCCGTTGGAGGTGGAGTTTCTCTCCACCGTCCCCGCCGCCCCTAGTGGCGATGTGGCGGCGATCAACGTCACCCCCAACTTCATGGGCTCGGGGCGCACCCAGGTCGAGTTCGTGATGGTCAGCCCCTTGACCGCCGGCAACAGCGGCGATCTGCTGATCAATGTCCGCTTCCCCAACGGTTCGACACCGAACGGCTCCGTGGCCACTAACACGGCGGACGGGACTAACCTAGAGACGACCCCCGGGACCTTCACTACCCCGCCGGTGGACGTCACCGCCGTGGCCAGTCCGCAGTTCAACCTCTCGAAGGTCGCGCTGGGCGATACCGATCTCGACCTGCCGATCGACTACCGGCTGCGCATCTCGGTGCCCAGTTCCCCCGGTTCGCTCAACCTCTCCGGCATCACCGTGACCGACACCCTGGAGGCCGGCGTGATCTTCAACGGCGCCACTCCAGCGGCCGATTGCGAGCCCGGTTGCATCGGGACGGCTCCGGGAACCCTGATCTGGACCGGCCCGTTCAGCGTTCAGCGTCAGCGCCGGTAGCAATCTCGACTTCACCGTCACCGTCACCTACCCGACGCCGACCTTCACCGACGGCCAGATGGTGACCAATAGCTTCACCGCCGACGGCACCCCGGTCGGCGAGCCGGCGCGGAACCTCGGTATCGGCACCGTCACCCACCCGGTAACCACCTTCGTCGCCGACCCGAACCCCGCCCTCTCCAAGGTGATCGGTCCTGGCCCCAACCCGCCGACTCTCTTCCAAGACTTCAGCTACCAACTGATCCCGCAGAACACCGGCAATGTGCCACTCGACAGCTTCGTGCTGATCGATACCCTGCCCATCCAAATCAGCGCAACCAGCGTCACCAGTGGCGCCTACAGCAACTACACCGGCATGGTGACGGTGAGCTACCAGACCAATCTCGCCGCCTTCGCCGCCCTCGGCACCAGCGCGGCCACCAGCAACACCAGCTACCCCATCCCGGCGCTGGGCGCCGGCGAATACGTCACTCACCTGCGTTGGGAGTACAGCGGCCAAGTGCCTCCGAACATGGCCCCTTCTTCCTCTAGCAATCGTCCGCGGATCAACGCCCAGGTGATCGACCCGGACAACCTCGGCGCCACCGTCAGTTTCGGCGCCACGATCACCAACTGCTCGGACGTGACCGCGATCCACGACCCGAGCGGCGCCAACACGGCGGTCAACGCCATGAGCTGCCGGGACTTCACCTTGAGCGGCCCGTTCACCCAACATGCGCCGAACAAGGTGAACATCTCCGCCTTCGGTGGCCCCTACGCCGTCAACGACACGGTGAGTTTCGAGCTGCGCGCGAACAATAGTGTCAACGCCAGCGATCCGCTGCCGATTGAGAACATGGTGGTGGTCGACCTGC
>QIHU01000763.1 GCA_003231035.1 Acidobacteriota bacterium | reverse complement strand
GCCGCCCGAGCGATCCAACTCGCAGGCGCGAGTCTCCCCGGCCAACTCCCCGCCGGCAGCTTCAAGGGGCCGCCGAAAGTCAGCGGTGGCAGTTCGATAAGCTCGAGGCCGTCCGACCAACTCAACCTGTAGGGCTCTCGGAGATTGCTCCAGCGCCCCGCTCCCACCACCGGCGCCAAAGACGAATCGTAGGAGAAGCCCAACTCGGCCAACGTTCGCAGACGGGGATTGCTCGGCACTCGCAAAGACCACTCGGGGGCTCGGAACCCGCGCACCGAGCGACCAATCAAGTCTTCGAGTAGCTCCTTCGAGCGCCCTACGTCGCGGCGAAACTCCTCCACGCTCCGATCGCCAGCGCGCAGATGGAGGTAGCCGTGGCTGGCCACCTCGTGGCCCGCGGCGACGATCTCGCGCACCCGCTCCGGTAGCCGTGCCGCAACTTCGCCGAGGACAAAGAAAGTGGCGCGACGGCCAGCCTCCGAGAGGAGTTCTAGAAGCTCCGGGAGCAACCAATCTAGCTCCTCTGGCAAGGGCGGGCGGCGCTCGGGGTCGACATAGTCGGCCACCACGCAGGTGTGGTACCACTCTTCTAGATCCACGGTGAGGGCAAATCCCGACCCGACGCGCACCGGCCGATCCACTCGCCCCGCCGGCCAAGGCACGGACCCCGGAGCCGCTTCTTGGGGGTCAGCGGTCATCGGAGGGTCGATCCTCAGCGAGCTGATCACCGAAGAGCTTGAAGTAGATCGACTCGCAGGAGATCCGCACCGTGTCGCGAATCGGCTGGAAATGGCTTTGCTCCGCACCGTAGATGGTGCGAATGGGGACTTCTTCAAGCTGGGCCCGCAAGTGCGAACTCTTCAAGATCATCTCGGATTCGACCGCGTAGCCATTCGATTGCAGCCGCCACTGGCGTATCAGCCCCGCGCTGGCTAGTCGATAGCCCGACTGACTGTCTGAGAGCTCGTACCCGGACATGCGCGAGAGAATTCGCGAGCCAATGTAGTTGGTCCAGTAGCGAGCGCGAGGAATGTTCCCCGAGTCGCTCATCCGACTGCCGATAATTAGAGAACTCCGGCCACCGTCCCAGGCTTCGACCAAGGTTGGTAAATCGGCTGGATCGTGCTGGCCGTCGCCGTCGAGCATCGCCACCGCCGCCGGCTCCGAAGCGAGGGCGAGTTCCAGAGCGCGGCGCAGAGCGAACCCCTTGCCGTGGTTACGCCCCAGCCTCTCGACCCTTGCCCCGGCGGCACCCGCCCGTTCAGCCGTCGCGTCGCTACTGCCATCGTCCACCACCACCACCTCGGTGACCACTCGCAGGCAACCGGCCACCACCTCGGCGATGGTCGCGGCACAGTTGAGGGCGGGAATCGCAGTGACAATATCGCGGCGCATATCTAAGAGGCTTTCAAAGGCTTTATAGCATGCTCCCGCCTTGCTCTCGATCGGAGCTTGTGACATTCTTCACGAAGTCAGGCGCCAGTACGTAGTCCGCTCCGCGAACCTCGGAAAGCACAGAGGAAAGCACAGAAACTCTAACTCCATGGAGACTCTGGGCAGTAGCCACGATAGAGTGCGCCGAAGCACGCCATACCATTTAAGTTGACCACTCTGGAGTTTCGCGAGGGATGCCGCAAGACTACTACCCTGTCCTCCTAGCCCTCGGCATTGGAACCGTCGTCGGTTTGGGAATGTTGATCGTCTCTCAGCTCATGGGGAGGCAGCTGGGAGGAGCGACCAAGCTCTCCACCTATGAGTCCGGCGTTCCCCTGCTCGACCGCTCCCGCAAGCGACTCTCGATCGCCTTTTTCTTGATCGCCATCGACTTCATCGTGTTCGATCTCGAAGTGGCTTTTCTTTTCCTCTGGGCGCTGGTCATGCGGGATGGAGGCTGGCCACTGTTTTGGGCGGTGATGGTCTTCATCGGCCTGATCCTAGTCGGCTTCGCCTACGTCTGGCGCAAGGGAGGCTTCGACCTCGGCCCGCAGCGCAAGACCGGCTTAGTTCCCAACCCCGGTTTGGCCCCTAACCAAGAGGTCGTGCGATGAGCGCGCTGGCGAGTCCGACCCCAGAAGAGAGCCCCCGGCTGCCGGCCAAGACCCGGGCCCAGATCGACGCCATCCGCGAGCGCTACCCCACCGCCCGCGCCCTTCTACTGCCCGCTCTTCACCTAGCACAGAAGCTCCACGGCGGCTGGCTCCCAGAGAGTGCCATCGAAGCGGTCGCCACCGAACTCGAGCTGGATCCGGCGGAGGTCTACGGGGTGGTCACTTTCTACGACCTCTACCATCAGAGACCGGTCGGGCGACACCGGATTCGAGTCTGCACCAACGTCTCCTGCATGCTCCGGGGTAGCGACGAGATCATGTCCGCCCTGCATCAGGAGTTGAAGGTCAAGGAAGGTGAGGTTACCGACGACGGGCGCTGCTCCTTCATCCACTTCGAATGTCTCGGCTCCTGCGACACGGCGCCAATGATGATGATCAACGACGAGTACCACGAAAATCTGACCCCGCGAGAGGCTCAGCGCGTGGTCCGCGAGCTGAAATAACCACCATGCCATTCGAACCCGTCCTGACCAGGAACCGCAACAATCCCGAGGCCCTCACGGTGGCCGGCTATCGCGCCGCCGGAGGCTACCAAGCTCTAGCCAAGGGGCTTGCCATGGAGCCCAGCGCGGTGATCGACGAGGTCAAGGCATCCGGCCTGCGCGGTCGCGGCGGTGCCGGCTTCCCCGCCGGGCTGAAATGGAGCTTCGTCCCCCAAGAGACCGATAAGCCGAAGTACTTGGTCTGCAACGCCGACGAGTCGGAGCCCGGGACCTTCAAGGATCGCCTGCTGATGGAAAAAGACCCCCACCAGTTACTCGAAGGCTGCCTCCTGTGCGCCTACGCCGTGGGGGCGGCGGTGACCTACATTTATATCCGGGGCGAGTACGTGGAGGCGGCGCAAATCCTCGAGCGAGCGATCGACGAGGCGATGGAGACTGGGATCCTAGGCGATCGGGTGCTCGGATCTGAGTTCTCGCACCGCATCTATATTCACCGAGGAGCCGGCGCCTACATCTGCGGTGAGGAGACCGGCCTGCTCGAGTCTTTGGAGGGCAAGCGCGGTCAACCGCG
>QIHU01000706.1 GCA_003231035.1 Acidobacteriota bacterium | reverse complement strand
AGGAGCGTCTTGATGGCGACCTTTTCGTCTAGCTCGCGATCGAAAGCCTCGAAGACCCTCCCCATGCCCCCTCTAGCGAGTTCCCTACGTAGCTCGTAGCGCCCCACTAGAAGATCGCCAGCTCCGATCTCCGCGCCCAGTCGTAGGTCCGACACCGCCTTGGCATCCTTGGGGGCCGGACCGGCCAAGCCCACGCCGCCGCCGGGCGTGGTGGCGAGCGTCGAGGTCAGGGTCGCCAGCCGTTGGCTGACATCGCGGTGGTCCGGTCGCAGGGTCTGCAACTTCTCATACAGCACGCTCGCCTCTTGGCCCTGCGAGAGCTGCTCCAGAACCCTGCCCTCCCAGTAGAACCTCTCCAGCGCCTGCGCGCCGACGGCGCGGGGATCGTCGGAAAGCCGCCGTACGGTGTGCAGAGCTTCGTCGAGTTGGCCGATCTTCAGCAGCAGCGGTGCCAATTTGACCGTCGCCTTGGTGAAATCTCGGCTGCTCTCGGGCACTTGATCGAGGGCCTTGATGGCCAGCTCGGTAGCGCCGATGGCGAGAAAACAGTTCGCCGCTTTGAGATGTTGATTCTGTTGTAGATAGCCATGCCCCGCCTTCTCCTGCATGCCGGCCTTGAGGAAAAGCTGGATGGCCTCGCTGACCAGCCCTGCCCCCTCAGCGACTTCGGCCGCTCGCACTGGGTCGCCAGAATTCGCGTAGCAGCGCACCGCCTCCCGCGGACGATCGGCCTTCTGGAAGGCATCGCCGGCCTCACTTTGCTTGCCCGCGGCCTCGTAACATTGGGCTACGCTGAGCCAGTCTTTGGCCTGGGCGAAGAGCTTGGCGGCGGCGGCGAAGTGGCGGTTCTGCCGCAGGAGTTCCGCCCCTTCCGGGGTGCGCCCACAGTGTTGGAGCATCCTTGCCTTGTTCTGGGGGTCGAGCCCTTTGATTCCACGCAAGACTCGATAGGCGTCGTCGAACCGGCGCAGCTCGATATGTGTTCGGAAAGCCTCAAGGTTGCGTCCGGCTCTCTCCAGTAAATCGGCCGCCCCTTTGGTGGGTCCTTGTTCCGCGGCCACCTGGCCAGCCTCTTTCTCCTGGCCGAGTTTCGCCAGTAATTGGGCCCGCCGAGAGTTCACTTCGTGCAGCTTGCCGCCCATCTCGATGTTGAGATCCGATCCTCTGGCCTGGAGCCTCTTTGCCTCCAACTCCAAAGTGCGAACGGCGTCGCGCAGCCGGCCCATGCGCTCGTAGATCGTCGCCGCCATCCCCCATTGCTTGGCGCGCTCGTAGTGCTTGGCGGCGCGCAAGTCTTCTTTCAATCGCGCGGCGACTTGGGCGGCCGATCCAAAGGCACCTCCCAGCTCGAACATCACCAAGGCCGCCTTCAGTTGGCCCGCCGCCTTGAGCATCTCGCCAGCTTGCTTGGGCTTGGCCTCGGCGGGAACGTCGGCATCTTTGCCGAGGACCGCTTGAAAGGAGTAGCGCACCGCCTCCCGGCGTTGACCGGCGCGCGCCGCCAGCTCTAGCGCCTTGACCATCTTGCCCGCTTTGGCGTACATACTCGCGGCGTCGGCCAGCCGCCCTTCCTTCTCGGCAAGCTCCGCCAAACCGGTGTGATCGCGGTTGATCCAGGCTCTCAACCTAGATTTCTTGAACACGATTGCAGACTCTCCTTCGGCAAATGTTGGAGCAATATACAAGATGAGTCCGCTAACTCTCTAGCCGGCCCGCCTTTTGCAACGTACCCAAGGGCATGACTCGGGGGGACCAAGACCGAATCTGAAGATCAAAGAGATCACCAAAAAGCCAGCACCTCCGACGAGGTCGCTAGCGTGGAAAGGAGCACCCGATGAACAACCCTACGACCGAACCCAAGACGGTCAAAGCTCCAACCCAGTCCTCACCGAGCCAGCGCCGACTTCACCGTGCCCAGGAACGGGATCGTGCGACCCAGAAGGCCGCTCGCAAGAAATCTTCCAAGAAGTGCAAGGCAGCTCAACGGCGCCGGGTAGAGGCCAGCTGTGACATCGATGATGTACGCTCACTGTCCGAGGCTCTACACCGTCGAGTCCTCGGTCAAGATGCGGTTCTCGATCCACTGATTTGTTCCTTCGGGCGCATGCTCTCCGGTTTGCGCGACCCTTCTCGCCCGCTCCTGACCGGCCTCTTGCTCGGTCCCACGGGAGTTGGCAAGACGGAGACCGCGCGAGCCATCGCCGACGGGCTCTTTGGCAGTGACACTGCTTTGGTGCGCATTCACTGCGAAGAGTTCACCCAAGGCCACGAGGTGGCCAAGTTGCTGGGCTCACCGCCAGGCTATGTGGGACACGATGTCGAACCGCTTCTCAGTCAGGCTCGAATCGACGCGGGCCACAGCAAACTCCTCTCCGGTGAGGCACCGGGCGAGGTGCCCGAGTTTCTATCCAGAGTGGTCGATCCCGAAGCCGGAGGTCGAGTCGCGGTGATTCTCTTCGATGAGATCGAAAAGGCGCACCCGACGGTGTGGAACGCTCTGTTGGGTCTACTCGAAGAGGGTGAGATCACCCTGGGTAACAACAGCAACACCGACTTCACCCACTCCATCGTCCTGATGACCTCCAATGTGGGCAGTGCCGAAATGTGGGACCTCTTGGACGGCCGGTCCCTCGGCTTTGCCGCCCCCCAAGTTGAGCCGCGGGCCGATGCGGCGGCAGTCGAACGCAGTGCCATGAACGCTGCCCAGCAACGCTTCCCGGCCGAGTTTCTCAATCGTTTTGACGAAATCCTGGTCTACGCAACGTTGCAACGCGAAGATCTCCGAGCCATTCTCCACAAGCTCCTGGCCGAGCTGCACCAGCGAGCCCACGATGCCGGAACGCCCTTTCTGATCCGTCTCACCGAGGGCTGCGAAGAGTTGCTTCTCGACGAAGGAACGGACCGGCGCTTCGGCGCCAGGCCGCTGCGGCGCACCGTCGATCGAGAATTGATCGGGCCGCTGTCGCGACTGGTGGCGGCAAAACAGCTGATCGCCGGCGACGTGGTGGACGTCGAAGTCGAGGACGAGCGGCGCCTTCTTCGTCGATAGCCGCGACGATCGCCAAGTGGTCGCCTGAGAAGGCTCTTTTCAGGGTGGGTGGAGCGCGACCACGCTCCCCCACTGCCCTCCTTCCTCCACTCGTGCCGGCTTCGAGTGGCAGGTGGTAGGCTAGTGGGAGATGAATTCCAGTCCAGCTTCCGCCAGCGATCCCGGCGACACTGGCTTCAGTCAGACGATGGACGCTAATCAGGCGATCACAGGGTTGATGAACCAGCACGGGGGCAAGCTGTTCGGCCTCAGCCTGCGCCTCTGTGGATCGCCTGAGGATGCCGAAGAGTTGGTGCAAGATATCTTCCTCACCGCCTTCAGAAAATGGGATCAGTTCGAGGGCCGCTCGAAGGCGACCACATGG
>QIHU01000419.1 GCA_003231035.1 Acidobacteriota bacterium | reverse complement strand
TGAGCTTGCGCGGCAGGGACATGAACAGGGTAGTGGTGCGCGTGCCACCACCGAAGAACCGAACACCCTTGAGCAGCTGGCCATCGGTCACCCCGCTACAGCTGAAGACGATCTCGTTGCCAGGCGCGAGATCCTGGGTGGAGTAAATCTTGTCGAGGTCGGTGTAGCCGAGTTTGGCGAGCCGTCCTTGCTGCGCCTCGTTGGTGGCCACCAGGCGCGCCTGGATCTCTCCGCCCAGGCAGCGCATGGCGGCGGCGGTGATCACCCCTTCCGGGGCGCCGCCCGTGCCGATCACCGCGTGGACCCCGGTTCCGCGGACCGCCGCGGCGATTCCCGCCGAGAGGTCGCCATCGCCGATCAGCAAGATGCGGGCTCCGGCCTGACGAATGTCTTCGATCAACTGTTGATGGCGAGGTCGTTCGAGCACCACGATGGTGAGATCGCTGACCTCGCGCTTGAAGGCGTCGGCGATGTTGCGGAGGTTCTCGGCCACTGGAGCGTCGATGTGCACCCGGCCCTTGGCGGTGGGGCCGACGACGATCTTCTGCATGTAGGTGTCCGGGGCGTGCAAGAGGCCGCCGCGCTCGGCGGCGGCGAGCACGGCGACGGCATCCGGCGCGCCGGTGGCGCAGAGGTTGGTGCCCTCCAAGGGATCGACGGCGATATCGACCTGCGGCGCATTGGGGTCGCCCACCGACTTGCCCAGCTCTTCGCCCACGAAGAGCATCGGCGCATCGTCGCGCTCGCCCTCGCCGATCACCACTCGGCCAGCGATTTCTAGTTCGCCCAGCTCGCGGCGCATCGCTTCGACAGCGACGCGGTCGGAACGGTGGCCGTCGCCGTACCCCATGGTCTGAGCGGCGGCGATCGCCGCCTGCTCGGTGACTTGGATGGTGCCTTGCTCCACCAGTACGCGGTCGAGGCTCATGAAGTTTCTCCTGTCATCGCCGGTCGCGGCTGGGTGGGCTGCGCCGGTTGGGGTCGCGCTGGTGGTTCGAAAGCTGGAATGCCGGTGACATGGCTTCCGATGACCAAGCCGTGGATGTCGTGGGTACCCTCGTAGGTGTAGACCGACTCAATGTTGAGCATGTGGCGGATGACCGGGTAGTCGTCCACGATGCCGTTGGCACCGAGGATGTCACGGGCCAACTTGGCCGCCTCGCGGGCCACCCAGACATTGTTGCGCTTGCCCATCGAGACGTGGAAGTGCTTGAGCTTGCCCTGGTCCTTGAGTCGGGCCAGTTGCAGGGCGATGAACTGCGCCTTGGTGATCTCCGAGATCATCCACACCAGTTTGTCCTGGACCAGCTGGTGCGCCGCGATCGGCTGGCCACCGAACTGAATGCGCTGTTGGGAGTATTCGAGTGCTGTGCGGTAGCACTCCATGGCGGAACCGATGCCTCCCCAGGCGATACCGTAGCGGGCCTGGTTAAGGCACATCAGGGCATTCTTGAGCCCCGTGGTTTTGGGTAGCACGGCGTCGGCCGGGATGCGGCAGTCGAGGAAGCCGAGCTCCGAGGTGGTCGAGGCGCGCAGCGAGAACTTGCCCTTCTGGTCGCGCGAGGTGTAACCGGGGGTGCCTTTCTCGACCAGGAAGCCGCGGACCCCGTCGTCGGTGTGGGCCCAGACCACGGCGACGTCGGCCAGGGTGCCGTTGGTGATCCACTGCTTGGAGCCGTTGAGCACCCAACCGTCGCCGTCGCGCTGGGCGCGGGTGAGCATGCCGCCGGGGTTGGAGCCGAAGTCGGGCTCGGTCAAGCCGAAACAGCCGATCGCCTCGCCACTGGCCAGGGCGGGAATCCAACGGTCTTTTTGTTCCTGGGAACCAAAGGTGTAGATCGGGTACATCACCAAGGCGCTTTGGACCGAGACGAAGCTGCGCAGGCCGGAATCGCCGCGCTCCAGCTCCTGCATGATCAAACCGTAGGCGACGCCGCCCAGCCCCGGCAGGTCGTAGTCGTCGATCGAAGCGCCGAAAAGATTCAGCCGCCCCATCTCGGGCACCAGCTCCAGCGGAGTGCGGCCCTCGCGGTGGCAGTCCTCGATGATGGGCATGACCTTATCGTCGACGAAGGCGCGTACAGAGTCGCGAATCATGCGCTCTTCTTCGGTGAGGTGCGAATCGAAGTCCATGTAATCCACGCCGGTAAAGCGGTTCACGCAAGACTCCTTCCTGAGTACTGTCAGTGTTTTATAGGTTGGAAGAGGCCGGTGGCCCCCGAGCTTTTGGGCTGGAAGGTTACCATGCGCCGGGCTCGGAGTTGCGTGGATGCTCGCGGGCTGTTGCGCGGACTCAAGCCTGTTCCTGCTACCATCCTGCGACCACTTGTGGCGCAACCCTCATGGACATTACCTCTACCCTTCGCATCGCCGGCACCTTGGTTCTGGCCGCCCTGACCGCCTACTACTTCGACTACGCGACACAGCTGCGCCGGCTCGATCCGCCCGCCTTCGCTGAACCGTGGCGCAGAGGCTTGGCGGCAGCGATCCTGGCGACCCTCTTTTGGGTTGGGATCTATTCGCCGCTCCTCAATTTGGGTAGTGGCCAGGCGATCGATGTCGAGCAACTGAATGCCGGCGCGCTCTTCGTCATGCAAGCCTTCATGGCATTGGTGCTGCTCTGCTGGTTTCTGTTGGGTTGGTCGCCCTCTCTAGACTGGCGCAAGATGGCCACCCATTTGGGCCTGCGCAGCCACCGCCCGTGGGAGGATCTGGCGGTGGGGGTCGGTGGTGGCTTGGTCGGCTGGGCGGGAACCTTGGCGCTAATGCTAGTGGTTGTCGCTGCTTACACCGCGGTGGCGGGGCCGGAGGCGATTCCACGGCAGCAGCCGGAGTTGATTCGTTGGATGGTCGGCCTACCCATCCTAGTGCGCCTCCTGGTGAGCATTGCGGCGGGGGTGTTCGAGGAGGCATTCTTTCGCGGCTTCCTCCAACCGCGGGCCGGAATCGCCTTCTCGACTTTCCTGTTCGTGGTGGCTCATGCCGGCTACGACCAGCCTTTCATGCTGGTGGGCTTGACCTTCCTCTCCCTCTTCATGGCCTTCCTGGTCAAGTGGCGCCAGAGCATCTGGCCCGCGATCATCGCCCACACCCTCTTCGACGTGATCCAGCTGCTGATCGTCATCCCTTTGGCGCTCAAAGCC
>QIHU01000046.1 GCA_003231035.1 Acidobacteriota bacterium | reverse complement strand
TGGCCCAGTTCACGGCCGAGACCTCCGAGCGGCTCTTCAAAGAGTCCCATCGCCTCGTAGAGTGCCACCACGGCGCGAGCAAAGCCGCCCGGAGGGCGGAAGTAGACGATTTCGGTGGGAATCGTTCGGCCGATTCGATCGAGCCGGCCGATGCGCTGTTCGACCACCGCCGGGTGCCAAGGCAGGTCGAAGAGCACCAGCCGAGTACAGAACTCGAAGTTGCGCCCTTCGCCGCCGCACTCGGTGGAGATCAGGACCGAGGGGCCGTCGTCGAGCCGAAAGCGGGCGACTTCGATATCGCGTCGCTCCGAAGAGAGGTCTTCATGGAAGATGCCGACGCGTACCGCGGCCTGCTTTTCGATGCGCTCGCGCAGTAGTTCCAGGGTGATCTTGTGGGCGACGAAGATCAGCGTCTTCTCGCCCCGCTTGGCCCAGCCTCGCGCCTCGCCGGTGACCCATTTGATGCGCGGGTCGGCTTCGATGGTTTCGGCGATCAGGTCCTTGGTGTTCTGGTCGGTGCGTCCAATGGTCTCCGCCAGGGCGGCTGGCGAGGCGACGGCGCGCCACACGAGGTCGGCCTTGCGCTTGCGCATGGTGGTTTTTTTGGCCGGCCTGGCCCGCATGCGGTTCTCGAGCTTGCGCATCAGGCGCCAGCCTGGGTCGTCGAGATCGATGGGCACGCCGACTCGCGGTGGGAGACCTCCGATATCGATGCGTCGAGTCGATGAGGTGCAGGGGGGCAGCGGAATGCGCTGGCGCAGCCGATTCTTGAACGACATGTCCGGCGGGAATTCGTCAGGACGCAAGAGTTGCAGCAACCGAAAGAAGCCATGCGCGTCGTCTTCCATCGGGGTCGCGGTGAGCAGGAGCACGTTGCGGCCCTGTTTGGCGATCTGCGCCACGGCGCGGTACTCGCGGTTGCCCGGTCGGCGGGGGGGGCGCTTGAGGTGGTGCGCTTCGTCGACCACTAGAAGGTCGATGCCCGCCTTGGCCGCCTTGCGCGCCAGACTGGGCCGCTCGGTCAGCATCTCGTAGCTGATGATCGCCTGGCGATGGACGTCGAAAGGGTTGAAATCGCGCCCGTACTCGCGGGCGACATCGCGCAGCCGGCGGCCGTCGATGAGGACAAAGACCTGATGATGTTTGCGCCACAGCTCACCCAACCATTGCAAGGTGAGGGTTTCCGGCACCACCACCAAGGTCCGATCGGCCCGGCCGGTGTGGATCAGCCGGTTCATGATCAAGCAGGCTTCTACCGTCTTGCCGAGTCCGACCTCGTCGGCCAGCAGCCAGCGGACCGGGTTGGTCAAAGAGGCGCGCTCAGCGCAGTAGAGCTGATGCGGGAAGAGGTGAATGCGGCCGCCGAGGAAGGAGCCGAGGCCATCGGCTTCGCGCAGCCGGGCTAGGCGAAGGCCGTCCAGGCGGTTGGAGAAATCGATGAAAGAGTCGATCTCGCCGCGCTGCAAGCGGTCGATCGGTGTGTCGCGCAGCGGCATGGGCCACAACTTGCTGGTTTCGACTCGACGGCCGTCGGTGAGCATGCAAAAGCCGTTGTCCGAACTCTCGACAACCACCTCTTCGCCGGTCTCTTCGAAGCGGGCTTCACTGCCAGGTACTAGCTGCAACGCCATGAGGGCATCGGCATTGGCGGAGAAGTTGAGTACTTTCCCTACTTCGGGGAACTGGACGGTGAGTCCTCGGCCGTCAATACTGACGATTCTCCCGGGGCCGAGGTCGGGGTTGTAGCGGTGGCTGAGGTGGTCTCCCGTTTTCCACATAGGCACTCTCTCGCGGGTCGTTGTGATCAGTGAACGAGGCCGAATCGGCGCTTCCACCTCTCTTCGATGGCCGGTATGCTGGCCACCAAATGATGGATTGGATTTCCTACTTCGGTCTGTTCGCGGTCGGCCTCGTTGCCGGCACTTTGAATGTTGTGGCGGGCGGCGGTTCGTTCTTGACCCTGCCGCTGCTCATTTTCTTTGGCTTGTCGCCCTCGGTGGCCAACGGGACCAACCGGGTGGGCATTCTGTTCCAGAATCTCGGCGCCGTTGCCGGTTTTCATCGGCACGGCGTACTCGACTGGCGAGGTGCCGTCTCGGCGGCTGTTCCGGCGACGATCGGTGCCGCGTTCGGTACTGGGGTCGCGTTGGTCGTCGAAGACGACTCGTTCAAGAAGGTTCTCGCCATCTTGATGGTGACAATCAGTTTATGGACGCTGATTGACCCGCTCAAGGCGATCACCGCTTACTCAGCCCAGAGCCTAGCAGAGAGAGAGCGGATGGGCAAAGGGGGAAGGGTTCACCGACTGTCTCTTTTCGTGGCTTTCTTCGCCGTTGGCGCCTACGGTGGTTTTGTTCAGGCCGGGGCAGGCTTCTTGATTCTAGCCGTGACCTCGATGGCGGGCTTCGATTTGGTGCGCGGCAATGCGATCAAGGTCACCATCGTTTTGCTGTTTACCACTCTCTCCTTGGCCATTTTCGCCGCCAACGGCAAGGTCGAGTGGCTCCCAGGTCTAGCGCTGGCCGGCGGAACTCTGCTCGGGGGGCAGGTCGGGGTACGGCTGACCGTGCTCAAGGGGGATCGCTGGGTAAAGATGGTGGTGACCGGGGCGGTGATCGTGTTCGCTATCAAGCTTTGGTTCGCTTGAGGCGGGAGTACGGAAGGCGCGAGAAACTCGGTAGCTTCCGTACCCATGGGAAGCTGACTAGCCGCTGACCGCGGAACTCCATCCACTGAAGTTACCGTCTTCGAAGCCGTCAAGGATCGGAAGGCAAGGAGATTTCTCGATCTGGAAGGGAGAGAGGAAAGGCAGTGGCGCCGACGCCAATTTCGTCGGCAAAGATGACCCTGGCGTGGTACCGGTCGCCATCGGTGAAACTTCGCGCCAGCCAGTTCTCGACGAACTCTTCAGTCTTGCGCCGACCCAACTCGCGCACTAGATCGATGTTGTCGGTGGCGCGCTCCTTGGCCATCTCCGTAATCCCGGCGCGCAGCCGTGAGAGGGCGCCGGCTTCGTCGCGCAACAGGCTGCCGGTGCGCACCGAGTACGACAGAGCCGAAACGTCGACGGCCGGAGTGTTGGCTTGGATCACCGGCGCCACGACCTCGATCGAGCTGCCCTCCTGACGCAGTTGCCACTCGGCGTTGAGGTCGAG
>QIHU01000666.1 GCA_003231035.1 Acidobacteriota bacterium | reverse complement strand
GTCAACGTGGTCCACGTGGCGCAAGACCTCGGCTACAGCCTCGCCGAAGGCTGGCGTTGCCTGGCGCCGGGCGGCTGGTTGATCGCCGAGGAGTGCGTTCGCCCGCGCCACGACGAAGCGATCTCCATCGAACTGGTCTTTCAGCTCCTCGAAAGCTTCACCGCGGTCAAGACCGACCCGGAGACCCGACCCAACCCCGGCTTCCTTACCGTCGCCCAGTGGCGCAAGGCCTTCCTTGCCGCCGGTTTCGCCAGAGTGGACGTCGTCCCCGACCTCGAAGCGATCGTCGAGACCATTCCGCTCTTCTTCAGTGGCGCCCTGTGCGCCCAGAAGGCCCAGTAAAAGGTGGTCACAGTAGGTGCGACCCAAGAAGCTATACTCGCCACTGGACAAACAGGAGGTATCCGATGCCACAGAGGTTTTCGATCGAATACTGCGTACAGTGAAACTACCAACCCAAGGCCGCCAGTTTGGCGGACGAGATTGAGCAGCAGTACAACGTCCGGCCCGAATTGATCAAAGGTCGCGGCGGCGTCTTCGAAGTGATGCTCGGCGAAGAGCTGATCTACTCGAAGAAGATGACCGGCCGCTTCCCCGAAGCGGGCGAGGTGGAAAAGAGTCTCACCGGCAAGCTGAGCGCCTAGCCGCCCAGGAAAAAACGCCCTCGACCGGTCGGACCGGCGAGGGCGTTCGTGGTTGTGGCCGCGGGAGCAACCGCGGGAGACTGCCTACCCTTCCCCAATCGGGTAGACCCGGGCAGTTACCCGCCCGGGTCCCCCACAGATCCGGACGTGCGGATTTCCCGCATCTGGCTCCTCATGAGTCGGACTCGCACGGGACTTCAAACGCGGTGAAGAATCCGCGGACGCGGCAACATTTAGCGATCAAGAAGCGCGTTGCAACGTTCCCAGATCATCCTCGATCGCGCCGATACTGTCGCCCCAGGTCACTACAAGGACCACCCCAGCAACACGTCGCTCTTGGGGATCCACCACACGGCCTCATCCATCGCTGTCCACGCTTCGCGGGCCGCCTCACGACCGACCACGCAAGACTCACTTCCGGCTGCCGGCCAAGTTCTACCGGGCAGGAGTCCAACCAGTCCCTTGACTAACTGTCTATACTGTGTATACTCACCATATGGACCGACACAGCACCTTCGTCATCTCGCAGACCGATGGCCGGCCCATGTACCGCCAGATCATGGAACACATCAAACAGAGCGTCACCGTGGAAGACTGGCCACCCGGCCACGCACTCCCCTCGATCCGGGAGCTCGCCGTCGCCCTCCAGGTCAGCGTGATCACCGTCAAGCGGGCCTATCAGGAGCTCGAACGCGAAGGCGTGATAGTCACTCAGCACGGCAAGGGCTCGTTCGTCGCTCGGGACTCGGACCTCAAGTCCGGGCTACAGCGAGCCGAACTCGACCGCCTTCTGGAGAGCTCCCTGGATCTCGCCCGCCTGCTCGGCGTGAGCCCGGACGAACTCACGCAACGACTGCTCGAACTCTCGGGAGCCCACACACCAACCATGGAGAAGAAGTGATGGACAACGCAATCGAATGTAAACAGGTCGGCAAGAGCTATCCCCACTTCAGACTAGACGACATCGACCTCTCGGTCCCGGCCGGCTCGGTGATGGGCTTCGTAGGGCCGAACGGCTCGGGCAAGTCGACGACCCTGCGCATCATCATGGGTCTCGTACATCAGGACCATGGGGAGGTCACGGTGCTCGGTCGCTCCATGCCCGATCAGCAAATCGCGGCGAAGTGGGAGATCGGCTACGTCTCCGAAGACATGCGGCTCTACCCGACTCTGACCCTCGCGTCACACATGCGCTTAATGGAGTCGATCTTCCCCGAGTGGGACGGTGCCTATGCCGAGAGCTTGCTCGATCGCTTTGGCCTGATCCGCGAACAGAAGGTCAAGGGGCTCTCCCACGGCCAGCGCGTGAAGGCGGGCCTGCTGATGGTCCTCGCCAGACGGCCGAAGCTCCTGATCCTCGACGAGCCGACCACCGGCCTCGATCCGGTCGCCCGTAGACGAACCCTCGAGGAGATGGCGGCGGTGCTCCACGACGAGTCGCGGACCATCCTTTTCTCGTCTCACAACACGCTCGACGTCGAGCAGTTGTCGGACCGGATCACGTTCATCGCCGACGGCTCGATCCTCTTCTCGGAGGACAAGGAGGCCCTACTCGATGGCTGGCGTCGCATCCGCCTTCAGATCTCCGATGGATTCGAGCTGCCGCGGCTGCCCGGGGTCGTCGAGGTGCGGCGGAACGGAAAGCTAGTGGTCGTCACAACCAGCCAGTTCGGCGAGGCGGTGAGCTCCTCGCTCGGTCGGGCAGGCGCCTCGATCAGTGCCGTCGAGCGGCTGACCCTGGAGGAGATCTTCCTGGCCAGCATCTCAGCTAGAGAGGGGGTGGCCTCATGAACCGCTCCATCATCCAGCCCCTAGTCGTCAAGGACTTCGAGATCATGAAGACGCCGGTCCTGTGTTGGTGGGCCCCAGGCCTCCTCGCGGCGGTCTTGCCCTGGCTCTTCGATGGTTGGCGTGTCTTCCTGGCCAGCTTGATCCTCTCCGTCTCAGCGATGGCCGGCGCCGGCTTCCACTCGGTTATGCAGACTGTGGTCGAAGAGCGACGGGAGAAAACCCTGCCGTTCATCATGAGCCTGCCGATCACCGTTCGGGAGTACACCTCCGCGAAGCTCATCGCCAACCTCACGATCTTCGGCGTGGTCTGGGTCACGCTCTCGGCCACCAGTCTCGTCGTTGCCGTGGCCACCGCCGACTCGCCCCTGGCCAAGGGCGCCATCCCCTTCATCACGATCGTGCTGGTCGGGATCCTGCTTGCCTACACCATCGTCCTCGCCACTAGCCTCGTAGGCGAGTCGATCGGCCTTGCTATCACCGCCATAGTGGTCGCCAACATCGCAACCCAGATCTTCCTCTGGTGGGTCGTCAGCCTCGACGGTATCCGCTCGACGATCGAGGGCTCGGTGGCGGTCTGGAGTAGCACCGCCTTCACGATCATCGGAGGCCAACTGCTCGCAGTCCTTGTCCTGCTCTGGCTGACCTTCGTTCTCCAGGCTCGCAAGCGCGATTTCATCTGAGCGGCAAGGAGGTATTCTCCTGGACCTCGGCTTGGGTTGGTTCTGCTGGCTAG
>QIHU01000361.1 GCA_003231035.1 Acidobacteriota bacterium | reverse complement strand
CGCACCCGCTGGCCTTCGAGACCCAGGAGGTCATAGAACTAACTCAGTCCATTGCAATCCTCCTTTCGTGACGCACTGCCAGTCACTTCGGAGAAACGGCAACAAGCGAACGGCCGCCCTCGCCGCCTTGGTGTTTCTCAGCATCAACGGGGCGCCCAAACTGCCCCCACCGAACGATCTGGAAGCCATGGCCCTCCAAGTCGCGGCGAGCCAAGCGACCAAGGCGGAGCTGACCGACTGGATGAAGGGGCTAGGTGGCTGGCAAGCAGGTCGGCGCACATCTAGCCTTCTTGAAACGGATTCAGGATCGGAACCCCGGTTCGTTCAAAGTCACGCACATTCCGGGTGACCACGGTCAATTGGTGAATCTGCGCCGTGGCGGCGATCAGCATGTCCGCCTGGGTGCGGACCTGCCCCTGGCCGCACAGCGTTCCCCGTAATTCCCCACCCCGGCGAGCGACCTCTGGAGTCACTGGAAGGACTTCGCAGAAGCCGTCGGCAAAACCCTCGAACCACGCGCGAATCCGCTCGTTGGGTCTCCAAGTGAGCCCAAATAGGATCTCCTCCACAGTGACCACGCTGATCGCCATCCGAGGTACCCGCCGCGCCCACTCCAGTACCCCGCCATCCGGCGTTGGTTTGGCCAGTTCGCTGAGCACGTTGGTGTCACAGAGAAACACGGTCGTCCCCCGGCGCGAAGGCGTTCTCGCGATCCCGCCGCTCGCCAACCTCCAGGAGGTAGTCCTCCTCCCGACAAATCTGGCGTAGCTCCCGCGTCACCTGGGCCAACGATGGCCGCGCCCACCGAGCCCGCCACCGGCGGTACTCCTCATAACTCTCCACATCGAGCACCACGGCCACGGGGCGATCGCGGTTAAGAATCTCCTGCGGCTCCTCCCGCGCGGCGCGGACCAGCTGAGAGAACTTCTGCTTAGCTTCGGCGACTCTCCAACGCATCTAGAGACCTCCTGGACAGATTTCATGACCATTATAGACATGATAACGGCCTATTTCCAGTGGCCACTAGGTGGCGATCGTGCGGTTCGGATAGCTTGTTCCATGACATCACCATCGACCAACAAATCGTAGGAGGATCGCATGGCTACCGCCACCATCTCTAGCAAGTACAAGGGCCGGACGTCGAGGCAGGCCTCGAAGTGACCAGGCCTCGAAGTGACAGTCACTTCGGCGAAACGGTACTTCTGGTGCACGGAGGGGGCCAGGGGGGGCCCCGACCGCGCCAGCTCGACTAGCGAGCCATGCCTGCTACTGGCAGCTACTGCCAGCCAAGGGAACGAAAAGAGAGTCGTTGCCCACGGCCTCGCAACAGAAGATCTCGTTGCCCGCGCCGTCTTCGATCGCGGTACCCAGATGGCTCATCGTGCAGCTAAATAGCCCTGGGGGACTTCCGGTTTGCCAGCGGACGCAAGCGGTGCCGATTCCCGCGTTCACGGGACCAGTCTGGTTCGCGCCCACACAGCCGGAACCGGTGTTACAGGCCTGCGAGGGATTGCAACAACTCAGCACCATCCCCTGCTGAACGGGCGCCGTCCAAACTCCGCCGAGGATGCCTCGACTGTCAACGGGCCCGGCGTACTGTTGGTGATTCTCAAACGCGGGGCAGGGGCTCAGCAAACTCGTTTGATGGACGAAGTCGACCATCTGATCTTCGTCGAGACGCGCGTGGTAGAAGCGAGGAGCGAAGATCTTGCCCCTGAATTCATGGTCCGTCTCCGCTGGATTGTCGGCCACCGTGATCCGTGAGGCCGTCTGGTTAAGAATCGGGAGATCGTTGTTGTCCACGCTGAGCACCACCGGTGCCACGGAAGGTTCCGTAAACTCCCACTGATAGAGCACGATCTGCGAGCGCTCCTCCGCCACGAAGTTGTGGAAGGTGGTGAACGCCACGTGGTACCAGCGAAACTTCTCCATGGCCGTGGTGATCTCGAGCGTCCGTGTTTCACCACAACCGACCGGGCCGGGGCAGGGCACGGCCATCACTGTCAGCTCGAGGGTGTTGGCCGCCGTGATGCGCAGCTCCCAACTACCCGCCTTCTCCGCGATGGTCGCGACCTGCGCTCCATCGATCAGACCCTTGGAGGGCTGAATCCAGGCCCGAAAGGTGAAATCGTCGAGACTGATCTCAAGGCGCGGATTCCGTTTGAGGACCAACCGGCCTCCTGATGCCGTCACCACCAGCTGGCCTTCTTGGTCAAGCACCGTGGTGATCTGGCCTTGTTCATCGAAGCCGGAAATATCGATCAAACCGGTATCTAGCCGCCATAGATCGTAGATTTCTTCGAGCTCCTCCCGCTTGTCGACGGCCATCGGATCGCCCCCGCCCATCAGTAGATCATCGGTCTCCTCGGGATCCGTGACTATGTTGAATAGCCTTGGAGTGGCCGTCGTGGCGCCAAAGATGGAGAAAGTGCGGACCACCAGTTTGAAATCGCCATCGCGAACGGCATAGTTGATGTCGTCTACCCAGATCTTGCTTTTCTGTTCCCACACAAGGGTACGGTCGGTATTGGCAGGTACCATCGGATCTAGTAGGAGCGGGACAAAGCTCGCTCCCCGAAGGCCTTGTGGCAGAGCCTGAACCTGAGCCAGCTCGGCAAAAGTCGGGAAGAGGTCGAAGGTGATGATGGGCGCGTCGCTTTGGGTATTCGCCGCGACCTGCGCGGGCCAATGCACGATCATCGGCACCTTGATGCCACCTTCGAACGTCTGTCCCTTGCCCGCTCTCAAGGGCCCATTGGTCAGAAACTCTCGGTTCCCGGTCGTGTTGGCGGGAGTCGCACAGAGTCCAGCGTGGTCTCGAAACAGCGGATAGCCGCCATTGTCGCTGGTGACCACGATCAAGGTGTTGTTGAGGAGATTGCGCGCTTTCAAGTCGTCAATCAAACGGCCGATCTGCTCGTCCGCATTGCGAATCAATTCGGCGTGATACTCAAACTCGGTCGCGAAGGTCGCCCCGTTCGGCACCTCGCAATAGGGAGCATGCGGGGCCAAGAGCCACAGGTTGATAAAGAAATTGTCGTAGTCGAGAGTAGGGTCGTTGATCTTCACTAGCGCGTCATCGACAAACTGGATCGTTTGAGTGATCAGTCTCTCGGTGAGATGCACACCGCCGCTGGGAGTGACGACGGTGGGGCTATCGATCCGCAAGCCGG
>QIHU01000005.1 GCA_003231035.1 Acidobacteriota bacterium | reverse complement strand
GAGAAGATCTCCGCCTGCTTGCCGCCCAGCATGTCGGCCGGCAGATGTTTCCAGCCGTTGAACCAGAGGTCGTCGAACTCGATGTCGATCGTGGTGTCGGCGAAGAAGGGGAGGGTCCCGCCGATGTGGTCGGCGTCGATATGGGTAAGAACGAAGAGATCGAAGCGCCGCTGGTCTTTGGGCAGGGCCGCGACCTTCTCCTTGAGTTTCGGGTAGGTCGCGCGCGTGCCGCAGTCGATGAGCACGCGCGAGGGGCTGGCGGGATCGCCGTACTCGATCCACAGGCTGTCACCGTGGCCGGCGGGGAGGAGTTCGAGGGTGAACATCAGGAACCTAGCTGCTCGAGCTTGCCGTCAGGCTGGACGTGCAGAGCGTAGTAGTCGATGACCTCGTGGTCGGCCAGTTGCTGGATGCCGTGACGGTGGCGGATGCGGCCCAGGATCTCCGGTGGGATCTCCTGGCGGATGGTCAAGAAGTCTTCGAGGTTTTTGCGGTCGTCGTCGATCAGTCGCACGCGGCGAAACTCGCCCGCGCCCAGGTACTGCATGACGATCCGCTTCTTGCGCTCGGAGACGGTGCCCCCCTCGAGGTTGCCGGCGCGTTCGATGTAGACGTCGCGGTCGTCCACCGCGATGCCGTAAGCGCGGAAGGTGTCGAGAAAAGTGTTCTTGTCGTCAAAGTCGGCGCGTGCGGTGAGGAAGGTCACCCGGCTGCCGTGGGCGTATTCCTGGATCTGGCGGATCATCTTGTTGATCCGGTCGACGACCGGCTGGATCGGCTTCGAAGTCCGCCGGAACAAGTCGGCGTTGCGAAACTGGCCGAAGTCGTAGTGCTCGCCCGGGCCGAGCGCGTCGGTGTTGAACTGTTGGTTGTCGAGCTCCCGCACCACCTCCTTGCCGCGCAGCACCTTGACCTTGGCGAAGGTGTGGAAGACGGTTTCGTCGATGTCGACGAAGGTGATGCCGTGGCCGTAGATGCCGGAGCGGCCGCGTTCGAGGTCGGAGGTGGGCATACTTCTCCTCTCAGGGGTTGAGTTAGTCGAACAGGCTGGAGCCCAGAAACTCGGTGTTATCGGGTGGGCAGAAATAGTAGCCGCCGCCCACCGTCGACAGGATGTCGTGGGCATAGAGGGCATCCAAGCCGGTTCCCGGCACCGGGAAGTCGGGGTTCATTTGCCACATGTTGGTGACGTGCTCGAACTGCTTCTGGATGCTCTCCATGAAGGCGATGAACTGGAGGCCGGTCTTGCCTTGATCGCTGCCGGCCAGACCGTCGAAGAAGGGGTAGGGGCGGCGCAGGAAGCGGCGCTCCAAGTCGTGGATACCGAAGAGGTCGAGCGCGTCGCGGCGCGGTTGCACCTTGCGGATGTGGGCATTGAGCGCCCCGTCGGCCGGGTCGGTGTGGTCGGGATAGACCGGCGTCATCCCGTCGAGGCCGGCACACTCGCGCGACAGCGGCTCGCCGGTCTTCTTCTGGCGCCCGATCATCGCCTCTTGCATCGCCTCGAGATCGCGCCCGCCGTGGGCGGCGGCCATGTCGTGCTCCCAAGTGGGCAGGTTTTCTTGGATCTTTCGGTAGACCATGTAGGTGCCGCCCAGACACCAGTCCGGCTCGTGGTTGGCGAAATCGATGTAGACCAGGTGGTCCATCTCCTCGCCCTCGCCGGGACGCAGATTGTCGATGCCGTCGTCGAAGCGCAGGAATTCGCGCTTGTCGGGGCGACCGAAGCCGTGCTCCATGTGGACTACTTCGAGCAGGTCGCGCTCGCCGGCCGGTGGGTGCGCGGCGCGGAAACGGCGGTTGAAGTGCTCGGTGAAGTCGCGGGCGACGGCGACGTTGACGTACTGGTGATCGCTGGCGATCAGGAAGACCAAGTCGCTCGCTTGCTGTTCGGGCGAGAACTCCTCGGCATCCTTGGGGAAGCGCGGCATGATCTTGAGGTCGAGCGGTTTCCGGCCGCTGATCCCGTAGCGGTCGAAGCCGGTTTTGTCGAGGAAAAGGGTGGAGCCAAAGCCGACGGTCACGGTCACTCGGTAGCTTTTGGGGACGTCCATGTGGTCGAGTGGCCGGAGGTGTTGCAACGACGCCTCCTTTTCCATGTTTTCCTTGGCCACCTCGGTGATCATTTTGAGTAGATCGGCTAGCTCTTGGCGATCGCGAGCGTGGACCTGGGCGAAGAGCAAGGTCATGTGATCCTGCTTGTCGATGCGGCCGCGATAGTCGTCGTAGAGCGCCGCGTCCTCGATCCCCCGTGGAGTGGCGATCGGCCACTGCGGATCGGTGATGCCGCTCTGATGCGGGCCGGTGGCTCCCGGCAGGGGGCGTGACAGCTGGGTGAGCTGGGTGCTCGGGGTGGTGTTTTCCATACTCTCGGTCCTCACTTTCGATTCTTCACCTGCAAGGAAAGGCTAGTCAGCAAGGGGCTACGCGGTGAACAGCGGTCGGCGGCGGTGCTGGGCGCGGTGGTCGGGGAAGAGGGTCATGAAGAACTCGCTCCAGCCTCCCATCCGCACCCGGACCATGTTGTAACTCTCGGGATCGCGGTCCGCGGCGGCCAGCGTTTCCGGGTTGGCCACGGTGAGGGTGAGCACGTTGCCGCCCTCGCCACGGGCAAAGACGGTGAGCGCCTCGACCAGCTTGTCGAGCGGGAAGTCCTCGCGGATGTTGAGGTCGGCGGGAGCGCCGTCTGAGAGCAGGTCGATACGCGGGTCGGCGTAGCTCTTGAGGGCGTCGAGCAGGCGGGTCTCGCGGCGATGGCGGTGGCCGCCGTTCGCCTCCGCTTCGACTAGCGGCTCTTCGTCGTCGTGCAGCGGCGCCGGTGACAGGTCGGAGGCGATGGTTTTGAAGGCGTTGCGGCCATCGGCCGAGGCACCGGCGAAGGCGCCGCCGAAGACGTATTGCTCGAAAGTGCCGACTCCGGGAGTGAAGAGAATCTCAAACGGCTGCCCGTCGGCGTCGTAGCGCTCGCGCAGGCTGGCCCAACCGGCCGCGTGCACCGGCGCCTCACGCACCTCGCGGAGGCACTCATCGAAGGTCTCGATCAAGCGCCAACCGATCTCGTCGACCCCCTCGATACCGTGGCCGAACTTGGGCTGGGCGCGGCACAGCGCCTTGATCTCGTCCACCCGCTCGCGGCTCAGCCGCCGGCCGATCACCGCTTCGCTGGCGCCCCAGTT
>QIHU01000013.1 GCA_003231035.1 Acidobacteriota bacterium | reverse complement strand
AGCGACGGTTCGTCACCGCCGGTGGTCTTTCTCTTCCCAGGACAGGGGAGTCAGCGCCTCGGGATGGGGCGTGATCTGGATCGTCCTGGCGAGGTCTACCATCGCGAGATGGATCGGTGCTGCCAGATCCTCAAGGGCTACCTCGGTTGCGATCTGCGAGATCTTCTCTACGCGGCGGAATCGAACCCCGAGACGGAGGGTTCGACCTTGGATCACACCGCCCATGCACAGCCCGCGCTCTTCGCCGTGGAGTACTGTCTGGCCCAGCAGTGGATCGCTTGGGGGCTTGAACCCTGGGCGATGGTGGGCCATAGTCTGGGTGAGTACGTGGCCGCTTGTCTGGCCGGTGTCTTCGACCTGGAAGAGGGGCTGGCTCTGATCGCCCAGCGCGGTCGCTCCATGGGTGCCCTTCCCGGCGGTCGCATGCTGGCGGTCTTCATGGCCGAGGCGGATCTTGAGCCGCGGCTGAGCGGCGATCTCGCCTTGGCGGCGGTCAACGCCCCGCGGCGCTGTGTCGTGACCGGCCCCGCGGCGCGCATCGACGCCCTGGCCGCCGAGTTGCTCAGTGAGGGAGTGGAGACGCGACGAATTTCTACTTCACACGCCTTTCACTCTTCGATGATGAAACCCGCGGCCGACATTCTGCGCCGCAAGCTGCAGGGGATGAATCTCCGGGCTCCCCAACGCCCGCTCCTGTCCAACCTGACCGGTGATTGGTTGAGCCCGCGACAAGCGACGAGCCCGGACTACTGGGTCGAACACATGCTCAGCCCGGTGCGCTTCGCCGACAACCTGCACCGCGTGTTGCAAGAAGAGAAGGCGCTGTTGCTGGAAGTTGGCCCTGGAACCACCTTGGCGACCTTGGCTCGGCAAGCGGCGCGAGCGGGGTCGGGAGAGGCTAGAAAGCGAACGATCCTCAGCTCCTTGCCCGGCGGCCGACACCAGGTTGGCCACGCTGAACTTGTTCGCGCCCTGGGCGCCTTGTGGTGCGCCGGTTGCGCGGTGGATCTTGCCGCCCTGGCTGGGTCTCGGGATGGGCGGCTAATTTCGCTGCCCACCTACCCCTTCGATCGTCAGCGCCACTGGATCGAGAGGGAGCCGGCCGGTCCGCTGGCGCGGCGACCCGGTAGCGATCCCAGCCAATGGCTCTACCTGCCCTCGTGGAAGCCGAGTTTGCCTCTGCCGCTGCTGCCCGCGGCGCAGCAGGAGGGGAATGAGGGCTCCGGGGTGGTCATTCTGGCGGACAGCGGAGGTCTAGCTCGCGCGGTCGCCGATCGCTTGCTCACCGCCGGCCATCGCTGCTTGCTGGTCCATGCTGGGGCGGAGTTCTCGGCTGCCGACGACGGTGGTTGGAGGATCGATCTACAGCGAGCGGCGGACTACGACCGGTTGCTCGATGAGCTGCTGGCCATCGGCCCCGTGCCTCGCTCCTTTGCCTGCTTGTGGTCGCTCGACGAGGTGGGGGAGGAGGATCCCCTCCTGCGTTTCGAGCGGCAGCAGGATCGTGGTCTTTACAGCATGGTCTTCCTGGCGGCGGCGATTGCCCGAGCGGAGGCGAGAGTTGCGGCTGAGGGTGGCACGGCCAACACCCCGCCAAGCCCGGTGCAGCTGACCGCCGTCACCCACGCTGCCCTGGCTTTGGCGGGAGAGGAGAGCCCAACTCCCGCCATGGCCTCCGTGCTCGCGGTGACCTCGGCTCTCGAGGACGAGCACCCCGAGCTGGCCTGCCGTGTGGTCGATCTGCCGCTGCGGTCGGCCGCGCAGGGGTACGGCGAGGAACTCGTGGAGCAGGTCGCGGCGGAGTTGATCGATGGACGGTTGCGCGGCGGACGGTCGCTCGAAGCGGCGAGCGCTGGCTCTAGCGAAGCAGCCGACCATTGCCGTGTGGTGGCGTTGCGCCCCCGGCGGCGGTGGATACAGAGCTTTGATCCCACCCCCGTACCGGCGCCCTGCACTGGTGATCTTGCCCTTGAGGAGGGGAGTTTTTGCTGGCTGACCGATGGCCTGAGTCTCTTCGGCTTGGCCTTGGCGGAGCACCTGGTCGAAGAATTCGCCGCCAAGCTCCTGCTGACCCACGCCGGCGCTCTACCCGCTGAGGAGGAGTGGGCCGGCTACGTCGCCGACGCGGATCGCGACCTGTCGCGGGCGGAGGGCTCGGCGGTGCGCCGAGGGTCGGCGGAGTCTAACCCCCGCCGGCTGATGGCCGAGAGCCTGCGCCGACTCCTACGCCTGCAAGAGCTGGGGCAGGTCGAGGTCGTTGCCGATACCGCTGTTCATGACCGCGGCGCGCTGGCGGCGGCACTGGTCAAAGGGGAGAGCCGCTTCGGTTCGCTCGACGCGCTCTTCCATCTGGCTGGCGACCGCGCGGCCGGTCTGCCCGTTCCGCTGGATGTCGCCGCTCCCGTCGCTTTCGCCCCCGCCTTCGCCAGCCAGTACGAGAGCCTGCAAGCGTTGAGTGCGGTGGTGGGCGATCGTCCACTCCAGGTGGCCTTGGCGATCGGATCTCCAGAGCCGGCCCTGGCTCGCGCTGGCCAAGTGGCCGAGGCGGCCGCCAGCGCGAGCGCGGACGCGGTTTGCCGTGGACCCGCGTCACCTGGGCTGGTTGGCCCGAAACCGCGGCGGGCCAGTTGGCCGAGGAAGCGGCGGTGGATCGCGGCGCCGGTGAGGAGCAGCTCTCGCCCGCGCGCGCCCTGCGAGCTCTGTTGCAAGTGGTCGAGTTCAGCCGTCGGGGAGCCACCCCTCGCCTGTTGATCTCAGCGCGCGATCCGCGCTACCGTCAGGCGCTCGAGGGGCGCGCGGGCGCCTCGCTCAGTCGCGCCGAGCGGCCTGAGTTGGACACGGAATTCCGCTCGCCGGAGGGTGCGGCGGCGATCACTTTGGCTGAGATCTGGAGCGACCTGCTCGGTATTGAGCGGATCGGCGCCGACGACGATTTCCTAGAGCTTGGCGGAGACTCTCTGCTGGCCATCCGCCTCCTGGCTCGGTTGCGGGATCGTCTGCATGTCGACCTCACCGTCGCCGATCTCTTCGAACGACCCACGGTGCAGCTGCTGGCGATCCAGATCGAGGCGGCGGCAGGGGGTGACGAGAGCGATCTGAGCGGCATTGAAGAGGTCGACGAGTTGGAAGCGCTGTGCTGGCCAGCGTGGAGGGGTTGTCGGATGACGAAGTCCATGCCGAGATCAAACAACGGGGGCAAAATTGGTGAACAGTAAGGAACCCGAGGCTCGTTCCGGCGATGCATCGGTCATCGCGCGTCTGGAAGAGCGCTTGCGCTCTCTGCCCGCGCACAAGCGCAAGCTGGTCGAGCTCAAGCTCGCTGAGTTGCGGCGCGGCCAGGCCCAGTCCGGTCAGACCCAACGGAGCTTCGAGAGCGCCACCATCGAGCGGCTTGACGAGAGCGCCAGCCGTTTCCCCCTCTCCTTCTCCCAGGAGCGCCTGTGGTTGGTCGACCAGATTGAGCCCGGAAGTTCGGCCTACAACCTCTTTGAAAGCCGGCGGCTCGGCGGTGGCCTCAATGTGCGGGCGCTGGGCCGCGCCCTGGTCGAGATCGAACGCCGCCATCAGGCTCTGCGCACCGTCTTTGAGGCGATTGGAGGCATTCCACGGCAGGTCGTGCTAGCGCCGCGCGGCGCCGCCACCGTGCCGTTGGTCGATCTCGAAGGGCTCGGCAAAGGGCTTGCCGAACGCCAAGTTTTGAGTCTGGCCGAGCGCTATGCGACCCTACCGTTCGACCTGACCCACGGGCCCTTGATTCGCACCGCGCTGGTGCGCCTGTCGAGGCTCGAGCATGGCCTGATCAGTTCGGTCCATCACATCGTCTCGGACGGCTGGTCGATGGGCCTGTTCATCACTGAATTGCTGGCCCTCTACCAGTCCTTCCGAGTCGGTCGCCCCTCGCCCCTCGCCGCCTTACCCATTCAGTATGGAGACTTCGCCCTCTGGCAGCGGCGTCGCTTTGACGATGTGGCGCTCGCCGGTGAGTTGGACTATTGGCGGCAGCGTTTAGAGGGGCTGCCGGAGGTGCTGGAGTTGCCGACCGACCGGCCGCGCCCGGCGATTCAAACTTACAGCGGGGCTCAGTGCTTGGGCCGAATCGACATCGGTGTGAGCACGGCGTTGCGGCGGCTGGCTGGCCAGCAGAAGGCCACCCTCTATTCCACTATGCTGACCCTGTTCGGTCTGCTTCTGGCGCGGTGGAGCGGCCAGGAGGATGTGGCCGCGGGTTCGCCGATCGCTGGCCGCGACCGAACGGAAATCGAGCCGCTGATCGGCTTTTTCGTCAACACTCTGGTTCTTCGGTTGGATCTTTCCGGCGACCTGAGCTTCCGCCAGCTGCTCGATCGAACCAGCACCCGCGTGTTCGAAGATCTGAGTCACGACGCGCTGCCCTTCGAAAGGCTGATCGCCGAGCTCTCCGTGCAGCGAGACCTGAGCCGCTCGCCGCTGTTTCAGGTCATGTTCGCGCTCCAGAACGCGGCGCGGACGCAGGCCGCGGTACACGCTCCCGCCGGGCTGACGGTGGCGCCGCTCAACCTGGAGCGTTCCACCGCCAAGTTCGACCTGACGCTGGAGCTCCTGGAGGTGGACGAGGGTCTTCTGGCCGGTCTCGAATACAACACCGACCTCTTCGACCGCACGACGATGGAGCGTCTCCTGGCTCACCTCAGCGGCCTGGCCAGGGCGGTCGTCGCCCACCCGGACGATTCAGTGTCCACCCTGCGCTGGCTGCCGGCGAACGAGGAGCACGCCCTGCGCTTCGAGCTCTCGGGCGCCCGCAGCCCCTATCCATCGCAGGCCACCGTGCCGGAGCTGTTCGCTCAGGTGGTCGCGGCGACGCCGGACGCGGCCGCCGTCCTCGGCGGCGAACGTCCCCTTTCCTACCGTGAGCTGGATCGCCGTTCCAACCAACTGGCGCACCGCTTGGTGGCGCTGGGCGTGGCACCCGACGCACCGGTCGGCATCGTCGCTCAGCGCAGCGGCGAGTTCATCGTCGGCCTGCTGGCGATCGTCAAGGCGGGCGGCGCCTACCTGCCGCTCGATCCTGACTACCCGGCCGAGCGGCTGCGTACGATGGCCCGCGCCGCCGGCCTCTCGGTCTTTCTGGCGGGCTCGTCGCGGTTGGCGCAGCTTCTCATCCAGGCTGGAGCGTTGGGCGAGGAGGGTGAGATCGTCCTCCTCGACAGCCCCGAGCCGGAGGGCGAGTTGGCGGCCTCACCTCCCGCCGTCGCCCTCTCCCCTCTCAACCGGGCCTACGTGGTCTTCACCTCGGGATCCACCGGAGTACCGAAGGGAATCTCAATTCCCCATCGCGGGGTGGTGCGGCTGGTGCGCGAGTGCAACTACCTGCGGTGCACCGGCGAAGACCGGGTCGGACACCTGTCGAATACCTCCTTCGATGCCGCCACCTTCGAGATCTGGGGAGCGTTGCTCAACGGCGCGGCGGTGGTGCTCATCCCGGCTGAGGATGTGTTGTCACCCGAGCGGCTGGGAGCGCGGTTGGCGCGCTATCGAGTGAACACGATGTTCGTCACCACCGCCCTGCTCAACGAGGTCGCCCGTCAGGCGCCGGAGGCTTTCGATTCCCTCCGTACCCTCCTCTTCGGCGGTGAGACGGTCGATCCGCAGTGGGTCAAACGGATCGCCGAGCGCTCTGACGGAGGAGGGGAGTCGCGGCTCCTGCACGTCTACGGCCCGACCGAGAGCACCACCTTCGCCACCTGGCATGCGGTCAGCGAGGTCGCGAGGGAGGCGCGCACCGTGCCCATCGGCCACGCCCTGAGCAACACCCAGGTTCATGTTGTCGACAGCCAAGGCCGGCTGGCGGCGCTGGGCGTCGCTGGCGAACTCTGGCTGGGTGGCGATGGGTTGGCCCGCGGCTACCTCGGACGGCCGGGGCGCACGGCCGCCTCTTTCATCCCTGACCCGTTCGCGTGGGATCCGGATGCCGGCGAGTCCCTCGCCGGCGGCGGTGGCCGCCTCTATCGCACCGGCGATTTGGTGCGCCGTCGGGCAGATGGAGCGATCGAGTTCCTCGGTCGGGTCGATCACCAGGTCAAGGTACGCGGCTTCCGCATCGAGTTGGGCGAGATCGAAGCGGTGCTGAGCCAGCACCCGGCGATCGAAGACGCGGTCGTCCTGGCCCGTCAGGATGGCCTGGCCGCCACCGCCTCGGCCGACAAGCGGCTGGTCGCCTACCTGGTGGCGGCCGACGGTGAGGCGGCGCCTAGCTTCTCGCAACTCAAAGAGTGGCTGAGCGAGCGGCTTCCCGACTACATGCTTCCCTCGGTGACGGTGGCGATGGAAAGGCT
>QIHU01000255.1 GCA_003231035.1 Acidobacteriota bacterium | reverse complement strand
CCACCAGAAGCCAGCCACCAAGAGGACCGCGAAGGAGACCGAGAGAAGCTCGAAGTAGCGCTCGATGAAGGCGCCTATCGGGTCGCCGAAGAGGTAGATCAAGCCGCCGATAGCAAAAAAGCGCAACGATCGCGAGAGGACCGAGGCGATCACGAAGGTGCGAAAACCGATGGCGAAGGCGCCACCGGAGACGGTGAAGATCTTGTACGGCAACGGGGTCAAGCCGGCGATGCCGATGGCCCAGGCGTTGTACTTCTCGTAGTACCGCTCGACCGCCAGCAGCTTCTCTTCCTTGAACAGGCGCCGCAACAAGGGGCGGCCGCCGAAGAGTCCCATACCATAGCCGGCGATGCCACCGAGGACCGAGCCGGCACTGCACAGAAAGGCGAACCACAACGCGTCGCGCGGCCGGCCCAAGCACAAGGGGATCAACAAGACGTCGGGTGGGATGGGGAAAAAGCTGCTCTCAGCGAAGGCGAGCGTAAAGAGCGCGGCCCCCGCGTTGGGCGAGGCGGCCAGCCCCTCCACCCAGTGAAAGAGTTGGGAGATCGGCGCCAGGAGGCGCGAAAAGAAACTGCGGATTCCGTCGATCAAGCGCTTGTCCTCTTGTCCCAGCCGTAGCGGCCGATCAACGGTACGAAGGTGACCTCTTCGCCGAGGCGACGGTGGACGCCGTGGCGATCCTTGTCGTAGACCACCAGCCGTTGGCTCTGGCGATCACCCTCGGGAATCACCATTCTGCCACCCACCGCCAGCTGATCGAGCAACGGCTGAGGCGGCGAGGGCGCCGCCGCGGTCACCAAGATGCGGTCGTAAGGGGCAAACTCGCTCCATCCGACGGTGCCATCGAAAGTCTGTACTTTGACGTTGTCGAGACCGAGTTCGCGCATCCGTCCGATGGCCTTCTTGGCCAGTTCCGAGATCCGTTCGAGGCTGTAGACCCGGCGCGCGAGGAGGCCGAGAATCGCCGTTTGATACCCCGATCCCGAGCCGATCTCGAGGACCGTGTGGTCCGCTTCTAGAGCCAACAACTCACTCATCCGGGCCACGATGTAGGGCTGGGAGATCGTCTGGTCGGCTCCGATCGGCAGCGCGCTGTCGCGGTAGGCTTGGGGGCGCAAATGGTCCGGCACAAAGCGGTGCCGAGGAATCTCGCGCATCGCCGCCAACACCCGAGGATCGCGCACACCCCGCCGGGCGATGTGGCGTTCGACCATCTGGTCGCGCTTGACACTGAGTTCAGCCATCCTCGGCAAGACCCGAAAAGCGCTCGTCCAGGGGGGCAATATTGCGCAGCCGTGGATAGTCGGTGAGATCGAGGTGCATGGGGGTGATCGAAACGAAGCCGGAGGCGACCGCATGGTGATCGTTGCCCTCCTCGCGCTCCCATTCCGGGGTACCCGCGATCCAAAAGTACTTGCGCCCCCGGGGATCGGTTTTCTGGGTGATCGACTGCTTATAAACCCGGCGCCCCAAGCGGGTGAAGCGCACCCCTTTGAACTCGCCGACCGGGAAGTTGACGTTGAGCAGCAACCCCGGTTCGACACCGCCGTTGCCCAGCATCTCTTCGACCATGCGGCGAGCGAACCGAGCGCCGGCCTGGTAGGAAAACCCTTCGCCGATCTCCTGGCTGAAGGCCAACGACGGGATACCCAACAAGGAACCCTCGAAGGTGGCGCTGACGGTGCCAGAGTAGGTCACGTCATCGCCCAGGTTGAGCCCAAAGTTGATCCCGGAGACGATCAGGTCCGGCCGTTCTTCCTCCATCATCCAGAGCACCGCCAGATTGACGCAGTCGGTCGGCGTTCCATCCACCATGTGCCAGCGCTCGGCCAGTTTGCGAATCCTCAATGGGCGGTGGAGGGTCAGCGCATGGCTGCAAGCGCTCTGCTCGCGGTCCGGCGCCACCACGGTGACCTCCACCCCCTCGATCGATTCGAGTTCGTTGGCCAGCTCTTTGATGCCGGCGGAGTGGATGCCATCGTCGTTGGTCAGAAGGATTTTGGTCATGGTGGTCTCGGAAGAATGCGGCCTTAGCGGCCCAGCGGACCAGCGCGGCCCGGGCGGTTGGAATCAGTCGGCGAAATATTTGGCGACGATCGGCGCCAGTTTGTCTAGGGTGGCGCGCGGTACCGCGGCGGGATCGGTCATCAGAGCACTCGCCAGGGCGCTGGCGCACGGACACTCGCGTTCGCTCGGCCCTTCCCCCTCTCTGGCGACGAGCCAGTGGGTGATAATGCGTTGCGCCAAAGTGACATTGCGGCGCAGCACCGCGATCACCGCATCGGCGGTCACCGCCTCTTCGGTCTCGTGCCAGCAATCGTAGTCGGTCACCATCGACAAGGAGGCGTAGCAGATCTCCGCTTCACGGGCCAGTTTGGCCTCCTGGAGGTTGGTCATCCCGATGACGTCCACCCCCCAGCCGCGGTAGATCTGGGATTCGGCTCGGGTGGAAAACTGTGGCCCTTCCATGCACAGATAGGTACCGCCGGCGTGGACATTGGCGCCAGCCTGGCGGGCGCCCTCCACCAACTGTCGCGACAGCGTCGAACAGACCGGGTCGGCCAGCGAGACATGGGCCACCAAGCCGTCGCCAAAGAAGGTATCGGAACGATGGCGGGTACGGTCGAAAAACTGGTCCGGAACCACCACGTCACCCGGAGGGTACTCGGCCTTCATCGAGCCCACGGCGCTGACCGAGATGATCTGCTCCACTCCGAGCATCTTCATGCCGAAGAGATTGGCGCGGAAGTTCAGCTCGGAAGGCAGGAGCCGATGACCCCGCCCGTGACGAGGTAGAAAGGCCACCGTCTGACCCTCCAGACGACCGATGAGGAAGGCGTCCGAAGGGTCGCCAAAGGGGGTTTCCAGTCGCCGTTGTTCGACCACTTCCAGCCCCTCCATATCGTAGAGGCCACTGCCGCCGATAACCCCGACCCGAATCTCGCTCATCGCCCTGAAATCCTTAGGTTTGCAACCGTCTCAGCCATTAGTGGGAGAACCGTTCGAAACCGTGAGGGTAGCACAGCACTCGTGCTCCAAGGACAAAACGGAGAGGCTCAAGAAGAGCCGCTCCGGTCGATCGCTTCGACCACCGCCAGGGCCGTGGCCAGGGCCGTGCGCGCCTCTTTCCCGGGAACCTTGACCGGCGCCTCGCCCCGGCAAGCAGCGACAAAAGA
>QIHU01000144.1 GCA_003231035.1 Acidobacteriota bacterium | reverse complement strand
GCGCCTTAAGTCTGGCGGCCGCTAGTTCGAACGGCAACGGGCGGAGGCAGCGGACGTTTTGGGTTCAGTTGTATGTGGAGAGGGGGTGAGGGGATTCTAAAGCCCTCTAGTTCGTGGGACTCGTGCCCGGTCCACTGCCAGAGTTCGAGCCGGTCCCTGAATCACTGGGCGACTGGTTAGGACCCGGTTTCTTAGGAGGCTCCCGGTCTCCGTCCGGGGTTCGTGTTGGAGTCGGCACTTGCGGCGCATCTTCTCCTAAACGCCAAACGGTGGCGCTGGAAGAACGGAAGCCGTTGGTAAGGGGCTTGGATTCGGCATGTTCGATTCTCTGCACGGTACTAGTCCTCCTTCTGGGCCAATGGAAAGAACGGAAAGGGAACTCCCTCGGTGGATTCGAATGAACCCCTACCAGAGAGAAACCGGTTCTGGCCCAATTGTTTAGACTCGGCCGGCCCTTTCTTTGCTCCAGCCACGTCGCGACAAACCACAACACCCGGTTTGTGCAAGGCTTGGACCATCCGTCCTACCAGTCTCCCCGCAGTACGAAACCAGCCCAGAAAAAGGGCCGACTTTCCCCCTCGCGTGCCCGCAATTCGAGCTGCGCATGGCGCAGTGCTTCAGCTGGGCCTACTCCCGCACGCCAGTGACGGAAGAAGGTCGCAATGAGGGCCGCGGATGCCTCATCGTCCACCTGCCACAGGCTGACCAGAGTGCGCGCGGCGCCCGCCGCCAGGAAGCTGTGGGTCAGTCCGATCGGCCCCTCACCAATAGTGTTGGTCCCCAGGGCGCTATCGCAGGAGCTAAGGACAACCAACTCCGCCCGTAGATCCAGCTTGCCGATTTGGTAGGCATAAAGAGCCCCCTCACGCCTGCCCCCCTGGCGGTCGAAGCGAGACAACTCCAAGCGCGAAAGCTCGGGTTGTCTAGCGTGGCTTTCGCCGTGGGTGGAAAAGAGGATCGCTCGATAGTCGCCAAGGTCCGAGTCCAAAACGGTGGATCTGTTGGCCTCGAAACCCAACAATTTGAATCGCTCCTCCGGGGCAAAAAGAGCAAGCACCTCCTCCGCCTCGCGGCCGGAATTGGCCAAACGCGGCAACTCCTCTCGAGATTCGCCAGCCTTAGAGTCCTGGTCAAAAACCGTAACCAAACCGCCTTCTTCGGCTCCGCCAATTCTGCCGTCGCCGCGTCCGAAGACCGGATCGGCGATCACGGCGATCTGTTTCGGCGCCGGAGCGCACTTGCGCGAGCGGCTGCGCAACCACTTGATCGAGGAGGCCGAGAGCGGATAGACTACCGGGTGATGTTCCAATAGAGAGTCCGCACCATCTACGGACTCTGGATGAGGCAATGCGCCGATCGGGATGCCATGTAGTGGCCCGTCGGCGATGATCGCTAAACGCTTCCGACTGTCGAGCGTTGAGGCCAATGGCCCTAAGAGGGCCTTGCTGGTCCGTAGTAGAGCATCTGTTAGCGCCCCTTGGACTTCGATGCGGTAACTCTGTGCCAACAGGTGTCGCAAGTCCGCTATGAGTGGACTCAGCTCGCTCGCCGGAGGGAGGAAAAAGACTTCGAAACTGTCATCCGTCACCGCCCAGAGGTAGCTCTTGGGATCGCCAAGGTCGAACTGGAGAAGAAGGGTATCTGGACCCAATATCTGCTTTTGAATGGCCTGCAATGACAAGAATGGACTGTCGCTTCCTAGAACTCCATAGCCGTTACTCACCTCACGCAAGCGTCGCCGTTTTCGGCGACTCTCTAACTCCTCGTCTACACGTCTATTGGCGAGTTTCCTCTGCTCAGGGCTTGCCCCGGCCGCCGCTAGCAATCGGTTCTGAGCATCGGCCTCAGCTAGACGAGCCGCCTCAACTGACTGAGGACTCATACTACGACTGCAATCCGACCCATCTTGATCAGCCATGGTCAAAGTATCGTGAAGACGCCGAGCACGCGACCGATCGCTCAGCTCGAAGACCATTTCCCTGGCTCCGGCGAGAAGCCCCTGCTCTCCGGCCATTAAACACGAGTAGATGGCGGGCTCAAGGTAGTCTGAACCTGAGGCGAGAATCGAAGTTCTTAAATCAATTCGATCAGCATTCATCCTTCGAACTTCGCGTAGCTTAATCGCCTCTCGAGCCGCCGAACAGGCCAACTTATATTCACCACTCGATTGCCAGGCCCGAGAGAGTTCATACTGTGCCTCTTGCTCGCCAACTCGATATCCCGCTTGCATGGACTTCTCTAGAGCATCACGTCCGTTGTCGACTGCTTCTTCGAGGCGTCCCAATCTCCTTAACGTGTCTGACAGGCCAAGAAGCGCGCGGACTTCAAGTATCAAGGACGTCATCTCTTGACACAGCTTGCTGGCTTCCAGAAACTTCTCCTCGGCAGATCGGTACTCCCATTGAGATCGATTCTCTCCTTGCTTGAGTTCTGCCTCCGCTACGAGCACCAAAGTCTCAGCCAAGGCCAACTTGTCCCCAGAAGCCCTAGCCTTCTTCAGCGCGCGCCTCAAGTACTCCCAAGCGCGAGTCTCCTCTTCAATATCAAGATAGGCTGCTCCAGCCTTGGCCAAGAAAGTGATCTTGTCTCCTTCCGACCAAAGTTCTGACACCTCATTCTGCTGTAACAATTCCTCTACTCGTACCAATTTGGCTACGGCATCCCGAGAGCGATGGATATTCCGGTAGAGGACAGCAAAGTGCAACATCACCTGAGCTACGTTGGCCGAGTCTCCGACCTCTTGAAAATACTCAAGAGTTTCGTCGAATAGTTGCTCAGCCTTCACGAACTCCGCTTGCCGTAGATAGTTCGAACCCTGAGCAGTGGCGACAAGCATGGCCTCAGTATGTTTGCCAAGTCGCTGATAAAGCGCGCGCGCCGCGAGATTCAAGGTCAATGCCTCCTGCGAATTGCCTCTCAGACCTAGCAACTCCGCGGCGCGAGATCGCGCCCACGCTCGCCGAGTCAAGTCGGGCGATTGGTCTCCGACCTCGATCGCCCGCCGCAGCACTTTCAATTCCTTCACAGGGCGCCGCAAGTCGAAATAGATCCAAGAGAGCCGCTCCAATGCCACCACCGCGAATTGTGGCTCACCGAGTTCTACTAGCTCCTCTGCTGCCAATTCATAGGCTCCGATCGCCGATTCCCGCAGGCGTAGAGCTTCCGCACCGCTAAGGCTTG
>QIHU01000602.1 GCA_003231035.1 Acidobacteriota bacterium | reverse complement strand
GAACCACCGAATGAAAGAGGACTCCGCGACCATGGCCGAGCGAGTACCAGCGACAGATATCGACCAGCTCGAAACCCAAGAATGGGTAGATGCACTCGCCGCGGTCGTGGAGCGCGATGGCCCTGAGCGGGCTCACTTCTTGATCGAGGCGCTGATCGAGAAGGCGCGGCGTTCCGGCGCCTATCTGCCCTATTCCGCCAATACCGCCTACGTCAACACCATCAGCCCATCCCAGGAAGAGCCCCGCCCGGGCGATCCCACGACGGATCAAGAGCATCGTGCGCTGGAATGCGATGGCGATGGTCGTCCAAGCGAACCGAAGAAACCCCGGCCTCGGTGGCCACCTTGCCACTTACCAGTCGGCAGCCAACCTCTACGAAGTCGGCTTCAACCACTTTTTTCGAGCGCCGGGAGACGACTCGGGTGGGGATCTCATCTACACCCAGGGCCACTCCGCCCCCGGCCTTTACGCCCGTGCCTTCCTCGAGGGCCGGCTCTCCGAGAAGCAGCTGAAGCTCTTCCGGCAGGAGGTCGACGGCAACGGCCTCTCTTCCTACCCACACCCCTGGTTAATGAAGGACTTCTGGCAGTTCGCCACCGTGTCGATGGGGTTGGGCCCCCTAATGGCGATCTATCACGCCCGTTTCATGAAGTACCTCGAACATCGTTCGATGGCTAAGACGGCGGGGCGCAAGGTCTGGGCCTTCCTCGGCGATGGCGAGATGGACGAGCCGGAGTCGCTCGGCGCCATCTCGCTCGCCGTTCGCGAGAAGCTCGACAACCTGATCTTCGTCGTCAACTGCAACCTCCAACGGCTCGACGGCCCGGTGCGCGGCAATGGCAAGATCGTGCAAGAGCTGGAGCGGGCCTTCCGCGGCGCCGGGTGGAATGTGATCAAGGTGCTGTGGGGCGCCAACTGGGATCCACTCCTGGCCAGCGACCACAAGGGGTTCTTGCGCCAGCGCATGGAGAGCGCTGTCGACGGCGACTACCAGGCCTACAAGGCCAACGACGGCGCCTTCGTGCGCAAGCACTTCTTCGGCGACAATCCGGCGCTGGCCGAAATGGTCGCCGACATGAGCGACGCCGACATTTGGCGGCTCAAGCGCGGCGGCCACGATCCCGACAAGGTCTACGCGGCCTACCACGCGGCGGTGAACCACAGCGGTCAGCCAACGGTGATTCTGGCCAAGACGGTCAAGGGCTACGGTTTGGGGCCGGTGGCCGAAGGACAGAACCCCACCCATCAGCTGAAGAGTCTGGGTGAAGAAGATTTGCGAGCCTTCCGCGATCGGTTCAATATCCCGATCTCGGACGACCAGATCGACAAGGCCCCCTTCTACAAGCCGCCGCCAAACTCCCCGGAAATGAAGTACCTCCGTGCTCGGCGTAAGGCCCTCGGCGGCTCCCTGCCGGTGCGCAAGCCGACGGCCGACCCCTTACCCGCGCCGCGCCTGAACGACTTCAAGCCGCTGCTCACCGGCAGCGGTGAGCGCGAAATGTCCACCACCATGGCCTTTGTGCGCGCTCTCACCACCCTGTTGAAACAAGACGCTGGGCCCCCACGTGGTGCCGATCGTCGCCGATGAGGCTCGCACCTTCGGCATGGAGGGGTTGTTCCGGCAGGTGGGAATCTACGCACCGTTTGGCCAGCTCTACGAGCCGGTCGACGCCGAACAGCTGATGTACTACCGGGAAGACCAAGCTGGCCAGATCCTCCAAGAGGGGATCACCGAGGCCGGCTCGCTCTCCTCGTGGATCGCCGCCGGGACCGCCTACGCCAACCACGGCGTCAACATGGTGCCGTTCTTTATCTTCTACTCGATGTTCGGCTTCCAGCGCGTCGGCGACCTCATCTGGGCAGCGGCGGACATGCAGGCGCGCGGCTTCTTGATCGGTGCTACCTCGGGACGCACGACGCTCAACGGCGAAGGGCTTCAGCACCAGGACGGGAGCAGCCATCTGAGCGCCTCGACGGTGCCCAACTGCATTTCCTATGACCCGACCTACGCCTACGAGTTCGCCGTCATTCTTCGCGAAGGCATGCGCCGGATGTACGAGGAGCAAGAGTCGGTCTTCTACTACATCACCACTCTGAACGAAAACTACCGCCACCCGCCGATGGCCGAGGGCATCGAGGAGGGGATCCTCCAGGGGCTCTATCTGCTCAACAGGTCGGGCAAGCGGACTCAGGCCAAGCGGGTGCAACTGCTCGGCTCGGGCTCGATCCTGCGCGAAGTCGAGGCGGCGGCGGAGCTGCTCGAAAAGGGATACGGGGTGGCGGCGGATGTGTGGTCGGCCACCAGTTTCAACGAGTTGACTCGCCAAGGCGCCTCGGTCGAACGATGGAATCGCCTGCACCCGAACGAGAAACCACGGGTGCCCTACGTCACCCGCTGCCTGGAGGATCACCCCGGCCCGGTGATCGCCGCCAGCGACTACGTGCGCGCCTTCGCCGATCAGATCCGTGCCTTCGTACCCCGCCGCTACACCGTCTTGGGTACGGACGGTTTCGGCCGCTCCGACACTCGCGCCCAGTTGCGCAGCTTCTTCGAGGTCGACCGCCGACACGTGGTCGTCGCCGCCCTCAAGGCTTTGGCGGATGACGGCGCGATCGCGAAGTCGATCGTCGGCGAAGCCATCGCAGCGCTCTCCATCGACCCCAATAAGGCAGACCCCTGCACCCTCTAGCCGGTGAATTAGAGAGACGAGATCAGCCATGGCGCAAGTGCAAGAAGTAACCGTTCCCGACATCGGTGACACCGAGGCGGTCGATGTGATCGAGATCCTGGTCGGCCCGGGCGATTCCGTCGCCCTCGAAGACCCCTTGATCACCCTGGAGAGCGACAAGGCCTCGATGGACATCCCGGCGCCAGCCGCCGGTACGATCAAGGAGCTCAAGGTCAAGACGGGAGATCAGGTGAGTCAAGGCTCGCTGATCCTGCTCATGGAAGTGGAACCCGCGGCTGAGGCGGCGCCCAAGAAAGAGGCCGAGGATGCACCACCGGCCGAGCAGCCGACGCCCGAACCACCTAGCCAACCCGAACCACCCAGCGAAGAGGCTACCGCCGCCCCACCTCCCAGCCCAGCAGTCGCGCCGAGTGCTGGACAAAGCTTTGCCAAAGCCTACGCCAGCCCCTCCGTACGCCGCCTCGCGCGCCAGCTGGGGGCCGATCTCGCGAAGATGGAGGGCAGCGGTCGCAATGGACGCATCGTGCGCGGCGATGTGGAGGGGTTCGTCAAGCAAGCCCTAGCAGCCGACGGCTCGGCCGCGGGGGGTGGCCCCTTGCCGGCGATGCCCAAGATCGATTTCGCACAGTTCGGCGAAATTGAAACCGTGCCCATGAGCCGCATCCAGAAGATCTCCTCGGCGAGCCTCCACCGCAGTTGGCTGCACGTTCCGCACGTCACCCAGCACGACGAGGCGGACATTACCGAGATGGACAGTTTTCGTCGTTCTCACTCCGACTCCGCCAAGGCGCGGGGGTTCAACCTGACCCCGGTGGCCTTCGTGGTCAAGGCGGCGGTGGCGGCACTTCAGAAACACCCTCGGCTCAACGCTTCATTGGCCCCGGACGGCGAAGCGGTGATCCTCAAGAAGTACTTCCACATCGGCATCGCGGTCGACACCGAAGAGGGGCTGGTCGTCCCGGTGATTCGCGACGCCGACCGTAAGAGCCTCTTCGAGATTGCCCAGGAGCTGGGCGATCTGAGCCAACGCGCCCGCCAACGCAAGCTCAAAATCGACGACTTGCGCGGCGCCAGTTTTTCGATCACCAGCCTGGGAGGCATTGGCGGCACCGCCTTTACCCCCATCGTCAACGCTCCCGAGGTCGCCATCCTCGGCCTCTCGCGCGCCGCCATGCAGCCGCGTTGGCAGGGAGAGATATTCGAGCCTCGTCTGATCCTGCCCCTCTCCCTCTCCTATGACCACCGGGTGGTCGACGGCGCCCTTGCGGCCCGTTTCACCACCACCTTGAGTTGGGTGCTCGGCGACCTGCGGCGGTTGTTGCTGTGAGTTCTCCAGTGGGCAATAAATTGGTCGTCATCGGTTCCGGCCCCGGCGGCTACACCGCCGCCTTCCGGGCCGCCGACCTCGGCCTCGATGTGACCCTGGTCGAGCGCGACGCCGTGCTCGGCGGGGTCTGCCTCAATGTAGGCTGCATCCCCTCCAAAGCGCTCCTTCACGCCGCCAAAGTGATCGAAGAGGCGGCCGCCTTTGCCCAGCACGGCATCGATTTCGGCAAGCCGAAGATCGACCTCGACAAGCTACGCGGGTGGAAGAACGAAGTGGTCGGCAAGCTGGTGGGCGGCATCAGCGGACTGGCCAAGCGCCGCAAGGTGAGTGTCGTCCACGGCACCGCACGCTTCAACAGCAGCCATCGAATGACCGTCGAGGGCCCTGAAGGCGAGAGCCAACTGAGCTTCGACCAGGCGATCATCGCCGTCGGCTCCCGCCCCACTCGCCTGCCCTTCCTCCCCGAGGATCCCCGCATTCTCGACTCGACCGGAGCGCTCGAACTCAGCGAGGTTCCAAACCGCCTGCTGGTCATCGGCGGCGGCATTATCGGCCTCGAAATGGCGACTGTCTACGAGGCTCTGGGCTCCAAGGTCACCGTGGTCGAGCTGCTCGACGATCTCATCCCCGAGGCCGACCGCGACTTGGTGCGCCCACTGCGCCGCCGCTTGGAGAAGCGCTACGAAGCGATCTACCTGGGAGCCAAGGTGACCGCCGTCAAGGC
>QIHU01000599.1 GCA_003231035.1 Acidobacteriota bacterium | reverse complement strand
CCGTGGGGTCGAGTCGGTGCCGCAACGCGGTCGTGGGTTCGGCGGTCGATTGTTGGCGGCATGGCGCGAGGCGAAGCGTCCCGACGCTCCCTTACTCTTGGTGGGCGCGGATGTGCCGGGCTTGCGAGCGACTCACTTGCGACAAGCCTTGGCACGGTTGCGCGGCGATCAGCGGCGCGTGGTTCTTGGCCCGTCGCCGGATGGCGGCTGCTATTTAATTGCCGCACGGCAGCCGATCGACCACATTCTGGGGCAAGTGCCCTGGTGCCGTCGCGATACCTTGACGAAGCTGCGCGCGACCTTGATCGCCGATGGCTTCGAGGTGGTGCTGCTCGAACCGCTGGCTGACCTCGATCGTCCTTCGGATCTCGATCGCCTGATCGATTCCGCCGCCCGGACCTGGTCGCGCGGTTGGTCGGCCTTGCTCGGTCAGTTGCGCACTTTGCTGGCGGCGCTGCGCGCCCCAGCCGTGCCTTCCCTCCTCGGCCGCCCACGACCGGCTCTGGTGCCGGTGCGGGTCAGCCGGGGTCCGCCGCGCCTCTCGCGCCGCTAGTAGCCCGCCCCTCGCGCGGGGTGCTGCTTTGTTCGCCAAGAGGCGTGGTCAGCAACGTTGTTGGCTGCGCGTTGCCCTATCTCTAGAGTCTGGTTTGGTTCTTGTTACAGGGAGAAAGCTGATGGATTCAGCCGTCGCCGTTGAAAATGTGGTCAAGGAGCGTTACGCCGAAGGCGCCAACGCCCGGGTCAGTGAGTTGTGTTGTCCGGTGGACTATGACCCCCAGTATTTGCACGCAATTCCCAGCGAAGTTCTCGAACGCGACTATGGGTGCGGCGATCCGAGCCGTTACCTGAAAGCTGGCGAAACGGTGCTCGATCTGGGCAGCGGAACGGGCAAGATTTGCTTTATCGCGGCGCAGGTGGTGGGAGCCCAAGGGAAGATCATCGGGGTCGACATGACCGACGATATGCTCGACGTCGCGCGGCGCAACGCGCCCGAGGTCGCCACGAAGATCGGCTACGCCAACGTCGAGTTTCGTCGTGGCCGGATTCAAGATCTGGCACTCGATCTGGACGCGCTGGACTCTCGGCTGGCGGCGAGCCCGATCACCGATGCGGAGGGTCTTCTGGCCGCCGAAGCGATCGCCGACGAGCTGCGCGCCGGTCAGCCTTTGGTGGCTACCGAGTCGGTCGATGTGGTGGTCTCCAACTGCGTGCTCAATCTGGTGGAGGCGGCACAAAAAGAGAAACTCTTCGGTGAAATCTTTCGCGTTCTGCGCCGTGGCGGTCGCGCGGTGATCTCTGACATCGTCTGCGACGAGCCGGTGCCAATCGAGCTTCAGCGTGACCCCGACCTGTGGAGTGGCTGTATTTCCGGAGCGCTGACCGAAGTGGGGTTTCTGAAGGCTTTCGAAGAGGCCGGTTTCCACGGACTGCGGGTGGTCGAACGGCAAAGCGAGCCTTGGCAAACGGTGGCCGGGATCGAGTTTCGCTCGTTGACCGTCGAGGCTTTCAAGGGTAAGCAGGGCGAGTGTTTCGAGCGCAACCAAGCGGTGATCTATAGGGGACCGTTCAAGGAGGTCCTCGACGACGACGGCCACCGCATGGAGCGGGGCGAGCGTTACGCCGTCTGTGACAAGACCTACCGTCTTTACAGCCAAGAGCCCTACGCGGGCAGTTTCGACCTGGTCGAGCCGCGCCAGGAGATCTCCTTGGCCGAGGCGCTGCCGTTTGATTGTTCGCGCACCGCGAAGCGCCATCCACGGGAGAGCAAAGGGGCGGACTTCGCCGCCACCACCGAGGCGTCCAGTTGCTGCGAGCCGGGCGAATGTTGCTAGGAAGATGGCTGTGGCTGGCCGTGGTGGCCGCCGCTCTCACGGCGCAGCCGGCCCTGGCGGCGCTGCGGGTCAATGGTTCGACGACGGTCAACCCGGTGGTCAGCGAAGCGGCCGAGTGGCTGCGGGCCGAACGCGGTTTGGAGATCTTCGTCGATACCCAGGGCGGTAGCTCCGGGGGTATCGCGGCGCTCGCCGACGGCCGCGCGGATGTTGGCATGTCGTCGCGCCCGCTCGGCCCCGCGGATCGTGAACGCTTTCCCGGGGTGCCCTTCGAGAGCCACGATTTGGGCTTCGACGCGGTGGCGCTGGTGGTCTCCAAGGATGTCTGGGAGGGTGGTGTTCACACCCTTTCGCGGGCCGAAATGCGGGCCATCTACGAAGGCCGCACGCGCAACTGGAAGCAGCTCGGTGGTCCCGATCAGAGGATTGCCTTTTTCAACAAGGAGCCCGGTCGCGGCACTTGGGAGGTCTTCGCCAAGTGGGCGTACGGCGATGTTTCGAAGGTACCGCTGGTGAGCCACCCGGAAGTCGGGGCCAATCGGGAAGTGCGCACCAAAGTTGGTGCTAGCCGAGGTGCTCTGTCGCAACTCTCGGCGGCTTGGGCCGATGGCAAGACGGTCTTCGCGCTGGGGTTGCGCGGAGAAGATGGCCAGGTGGTTCGACCGACGCGCGAAGCGCTGGCGGGCGGTAGCTATCCGCTGTCACGGCCGCTGTTGGTGGTGACCAATGGTCCGCCGCGCGGCGCGGCGGCCGAGCTGATCGAACTCTTGCTCAGCCCCCGGGGGCAGGCGATGGTGGCCCGCCACGGCTACCTGCCCCGTCGTCAGCCGCTGGCGGAGACGTCGTCGCGGTGAGGGGTTCCACTTGACCTCGGCGCAACGCGGACGGGACCCGGTTGGGTTCGCTAGCTGGTTCTTCGGTGCTCTGGCCGCTGCCGCCTTTCTTGCCCTGGTTCTCTCCTTCGCGGCGCAGAGCTTGCCGGCTTGGCGCCACGCCGGATTTGGCGTGTTGAGCGGCAAGCAGTGGTTCTTTCGAGCCGAGCTCTTCGGCGCCGCCGCGATGATCTACGGCACGGCGGTGGTGTCGGCGGTGGCCTTGATGCTGGCGGTACCGGTGGGCTTGGGCGCCGCTTACTTCATGGCCGAAGTCGCGCCACCGCGGTTGCGCACGGCGCTCAAGCTGCCGATCGAGCTGCTCGCCGGTGTGCCTTCGGTGATCTATGGCTTGCTCGGTGTCTTGATCTTGCGGGATTGGATTTTCCGGCTGCTCAGCCCCTTCGATCCACTCTCGGGAGACACCCTGTTGACCGGCGGCGTGCTGCTCGCGGTGATGATTCTGCCCACCGTGACGACCCTTGCCGACGACAGTTTGCG
>QIHU01000372.1 GCA_003231035.1 Acidobacteriota bacterium | reverse complement strand
CGCCCGGCATCTTCTACACCATCCGCGACGGCGGCGAGCCGTACTTTGGCAGTCCGCCGACCGATAGCCTCGATGTGTATGAATTCGATGTGAACTGGAACACCCCGGCGAGTTCGACCATGACCTTGGTCAACTCAATCACCCCGGCGCAAGGACTGGCCCAGTTCAACTGGACGGTTTGCGGCTTCTTTGTCCAGAACTGCATCCCGCAGCCGGGAACCACGCGGGGCATCGACAGCCAGTCTTGGTGGCCGATGCAGCGCTTGGTCTACCGTAACTTCGGCAGCCACCAGACCTTGGTCGGTACTTGGACGGTGGACGTAGTCTCCGCCGGCAACCGTGCCGCTCCACGTTGGTTCGAGCTGCGCAACACCGGTGCCGGTTGGTCGATGTTCCAGCAGGGAACGCAGTCACCCGATGAAATCCACCGTTGGATGCCGTCGATCGCCATGGACGGCGACGGCAACATCGCCTTGGGCTACAACCGAGGCAATGGCAGCAACTTCGCGTCGATCTACTACGCGACGCGACTGGCCACCGATCCGCTCAACACCCTGCAAGCGGAGGCTCTGCTCTTCGCCGGTACCGGCGCGCAAACCAGCACTTCGTCGCGTTGGGGCGACTACGCCTCGATGGAACTCGATCCCGTTGACGACTGTACTTTCTGGTACACCACCGAGTATCTGGCAACCACCAGCAACGCTGGCTGGCGTACCCGTGTCGGTGTCTTCACCATTCCGGGCTGCGGAGGCCCATTGAACAATCCGCCGACGGTGAACATCACCGCTCCGGCGAACAACAGCACCTTCGATGTTGGAACCTCGGTCGCCTTCAGCGGCACCGCCACTGACGTCGAAGACGGCAACCTGACCGCGAGCCTCGGTTGGACCTCGTCCATCGACGGTTCGATCGGTTCCGGCGGCAGCTTTAGCACTTCCAGCTTGAGCGTGGGTAGCCACCTAATCACTGCTTCGGTGACCGACAGCGGCAGTGTGACAGGCAGTGCCTCGATCACCGTCAACATCAACGATCCGAACAACAACGGCCCGCAGATCGCGGTCTATAACGCCGGTCTGGGTGCTCCCGCCTGCGCTATCCCGGGTAGCTCCTGCGACTCGGTGACCCTGCTCAATAGCCGGGACAACCTGTCGCCGGCCGAGCCCAACCAGCCCAACACGCTGGACGTTTGTAACGATGGCACCTCGGGTACCTTCCACAGTGACGAGTCGAACGACCAGATCGTCGTCTCCACTTTGGACGGTGTCGACATGACCGAGGGTGCGACGGTACGTATCGACGCCACCGTCTTCGCCTGGAGCACCGGTTCTCAGGACACCCTGGATCTGTATTTCGCGGCCGACGCCAACAGTCCGACCTGGGTCCACGTCGCCAGCATAGCGACGCCCGCGGGCGGCATCCAGACACTGAGCGCCACCTACACGCTCCCCAACGGTGCTTTGCAGGCGGTGCGGGCTAACTTCCGCTATCAAGGAAGCGCCAGCCCGTGCAGTGGCGGCAACTGGGACGACCACGACGACCTGGTCTTCGCGGTCAAGACCGTCGGTGGTGGCAACACCGCTCCGACGGTCAACATCACCGCTCCGGCCAATGGATCGAGCTTCGTCCTCGGTAGCTCGGTAGCCTTCGCCGGTAGCGCGAATGACGCCGAGGATGGCGACATCAGTGCCAGCCTGGCGTGGACATCGAGCCTCGACGGCGCGATCGGTTCGGGTGCGTCGTTCTCGACCACCGGCCTGTCGCTGGGTACGCATACGATTACCGCCTCGGTGACCGACAGCGGTGGCCTCTCCGGTTCGGATGCGATCTCGGTGACCATTAACAACGTTCCCAACAGCCCGCCGACGGTGAGTATCACGTCGCCGGCCAACCCGACTACCGTGACGAGCGGTACCAGCGTCACCTTCGCGGCGACGGCGACCGATCCGGAAGACGGCAATATCGCCGCCAACCTCAATTGGTCGTCGAACCTCGACGGCGCGATCGGCAGCGGTGCGTCGTTCTCAACCACCGCTCTTTCGGTGGGTACGCACACGGTCACCGCATCGGTCACCGACAGCGGCGGCGCTTCGGCTTCCGATACCGTCTCGGTAACCGTCAGCTCCATTCCCAACAGTCCGCCGACGGTGAACATCACCGCTCCGGCGAACCCGACTACCGTCAACCAGGGTGACAACGTCACCTTCACGGCGACGGCGACCGATCCCGAGGACGGCAACATTGCCGCTAGCCTCAATTGGGCGTCGAACCTCGACGGTGCGATCGGCTCGGGCGGTTCGTTCTCGACCACCGGCCTCTCGGTGGGTACGCATACGGTGACCGCTGAGGTGACCGACAGCGGTGGCGCTTCGGCCTCCGATACGGTGACAGTCACCGTGAACTCGGTCGGTGGTACCACCACCGAGATCTGGATGTCGTTCCGTTCCAACACGGACGTTCCGGGCGTTGGCACGGTGAGGGACGAGGACATCGTTTCTTACAACGAGGACACGGGCGTCTGGGCGTTGGAGTTCGACGGTAGTGACGTCGGCTTGGGCGGTCTCGAGATCAGCGGATTCGAGATTCTGCCCGGCGGCGACTTCCTACTCAGCTTCACGGCGGCCGGAACCGTGGGCGGATTCTCCGTCGACGATTCGGACATCGTGCGCTTCGCGCCGACCTCGCTCGGTAACAACACCGCCGGTAGCTTCAGCATCTACTTCGACGGCAGCGACGTGGGTCTCACCAGCAACGGTGAAGACATCACCGCGATCGCCCTGACCGGCGATGGCGCGCTGATCATCTCGACTCTGGGATCGATCAGCGCCAATGGAGCCTCGGGCAGGGACGAAGATCTGTGGGTCTTCACCGGAACCCTCGGTGCGAATACTTCGGGTTCGTTCACTCAGGTCTTCGACGGTAGCGACGTTGGCCTTGCGAACTCGGGCGGCGAGGACGTGGACGCGGCGGCATTCACCGCCTCGGGCACCTTGCTGTTCTCGACGGTCGGCTCCTTCTCGGTGACCGGTGTCAGCGGGCAGGACGAAGATGTGGTCGAATTCTCCGGTACCTTCGGTACCTCCACCTCGGGCACCTTCACCATGCGTCTAGATCTCAGCACCCTTGGAATCGCCGCGGGCGAGGACATCGGTTCGTTGCAGATCGTCGTCCAATAACCCTCTAACCACTCCAGCGCTCCTGGTGGGCGCTGG
>QIHU01000511.1 GCA_003231035.1 Acidobacteriota bacterium | reverse complement strand
CGGGCCCTCGCCCTGGTTGCCTCCGAGGCGGTCGCCTGCTTCGCGATCACCACCGCCTTGCAACACTTCTCCACCACCGGCTTCATCGGAGTCTTGATCGCCTCGGTGCTCGGCGTCTTGCTTCTCCGTTGGGGTTGGAAGCGTTTCCGGTACGGCGGCGTGATCGAAGAGGGCGCGAGTCTCAATGCCGAGATCGATGTTCCGGAACCGATTCAGACGATGCTAGAGCACGGCTCCTCCTCGACGCCAAGAATCACCATCCCGCCCTCACCACCCGCTGGAGAATCAGCGTGAGCCGTGGGTACCGGCTACTCACCCTCGACTGCCCCCAGTGCGGCGCCCCGCTGGCGGCCGAAGGCGAAGACGTTCTCTACTACTGCACCGCCTGCTACTCCGGCTTTCGCCTCGACAGCGAAACCGAGGAACTCACCTCGGTCGAGGTCTCCTTCGTCGCGTTGCCCCACCAGGCAGCGGAAGAATATCGCCCCTTCTGGCGCATCCCCGCCACGATCGAGGCTGACCCGCATGCCGGCGACTCGCTCTTCTCGCCAATCGCCCAGTTCTTCTTCGGCGATCGCGAGACCACCGGCCACGACCCCGGCCAGGGAATCTTCGTGATCCCCGCCTTCGCCACCCCCCTCGCCCAAGCCACCACGCTCGCCAGCCGGTACACCGCCGCCTTCCCCCAACTCGGCGAAAGGCTAGGCGAAAAGCTCCTCGGCGGCGTCTACAGCCTGGAAGACGCCCACAAACTGGCCCACTTCACCTTCATCGCCAGCCAAGTCGAGAAACCCGGCACCCTGCGCGACCTCGACTACAAGATCCACTTCAGCGACCCCAGCCTCCTCGGCGTCCCTTTCGCGCGAAGTGGCGAAGGCTGGGAGGATTCAATCTTCGGGTTGCGCGGGTAGGTGATCTAGAGCGGAGTTCTCGGCACAGGTGCCGTGGAATGGATCTTCAAGGTCAAAGGAGGGGAAGGTGCGGAGGAACTCCAGTTCCTTCTCTTCAAGGGTGAGGCTGTCGCGCTCTGCCTCCAGTTCGAGTTGAGCTTCGACCGGCGAAAACCGCTGACCTTCGGCCATTGATGACTGGAACAACAAGCGATCCACAGTGCGCAGTAAGAAAGCAAAGGGGTCGCAAAAATGATCCTTATCCCGCACCTCACACAGCTGCGCTAGAACCTGACGCAGCATTCGCCGTACGCCAGAAGGTGCTTGCTGAAGGATGCGATCAGGGAAGTTCTCGTCAACCATCTGTTGAAACAAACCCTCGGGGAGCTCCTCCTGCGGGGTCTCTCTCAGCCAGTCGAGACGAAACTCTGAGTCCCACTCCTCCAACGTCTTGAAACTACGCTCGAAGGAAGGACCACCCACCACCCGAACAGAGAACCGATCGAGGAGCGGCTTGCCTGCCGCAACAAGATCGTCAATGTCCTTCTTCAACCGCTCGTAGGAGAAATCAGCCAGTGTTCTCGGCAGCGGCAGGGTATCGCGCATTCGAAATTCGACTCGCCAATCTCGTCCCTCATCAAACAGCTCAATAAGCATCCAGCCATTGGCCAGTGATCCGAACCAAGTCAGACTTACCCGATCGAGCTGAGGTGTTGTGAGGTAAAGCCGGCCAACGAGACAAACATCGGTTTTCCTCTCCAAGTGGACCCCTTCGCCAGCTATTGTTCCAGTACTGGCTGTCCATGAGACCGTCTCAACAGTTGTAACGCTATAGCCTCCGTCCAGAGTCTCAGTCTCAGCACAATCCGCAGGGAGACCGGCAACAAGGCTCAGAAACCAGGCTACAAGCGCAGCCACCCAGGTTGCCTTAGCGACCGCAGTCCTCACGGAAGATTGGACTCTTGTTCTCACTCTGCCTCAGCGCAAGTGCCTGCCATAGGCCGAAAGGGGTCGAAGGAGGGGAATCGGGTCAAGAACTCCAACTGCTCCGCAGTGAAGACGATCTCCAGTCGAACTTCAACCACTTCCTCGTTGAGCTCCTGAGCTTGCAGGTGAGGCCGCACGAGTTCGACCCCTGAGGGCCGATGCCGACTCAGCATGGCCTCAACCATCGAGAGAAGATCGGAGGTATAGCAATAGGGACCTACGTCGGCTTCATCGCAGACCAACGCGCGCACTTCTCGCACCAAGTCGACGGCTCCCTCTGGGGCCTTGCGTGCTAGCAGACGAGCAAAACCCTGGCCTTCCAAGCGGACGAGAATCGGTTCCAGCTCGTACTCTTCCGTCCCCTCGTAGGTGAGGCGTATTGCAGGCATCTTCGAGGCTCGAACTGTAACAGTAAATTCTGAAAGATCTCCTTTTTCAGCAAGTTCCTGTACACGGGCCACGAACTTGAGGTTGTCTAGTGCCTCTTCCGAACTCTCAAAGCGAAGAGCAGTCCGCTCCGTCACATCTACTTGCCATCCTGATGTTTCATGGCGAAATAGCTTCCTCGTCTCGCCTTCCCTCAAATCGTAGCCATACGAGAGGATCACTACGCTAGAACTTGGAGTCCACAGAAACAAGCGAGCTGCAATGCAGTGAGTAGAATGCTGAACCAAGTAGATGGCTTCCCCGATCACTTCCGACGACCCGCGCCACACTAGCGCTTTAATGCTCTTGTAACGCGCTGCGTGTGCCGCAACTGGAAGCACCAGCAAGCTGACTAAGAGTGGAATGGAAAGCCTAGAAAACAGATTCCGCCCGTGACAGTTGATCATATTCCACATCCAACGTTGCACAGATCACAGCAAGTCTCACTGGCCGCATCCGCTATATCCTGGCATTTCTTGCGGATCTTAAAAATATTCGTCAGCTTGCCACAACGACACTTCGCAACTTTCAGTTGCTTGGCACAGCAACCAGTGCAAGCCGCAACATTAGAGCCATGGGTTCCGCAGCAACCTAGCAACAGATCAAAACCAGGGTGGTGGGTCAATGCACAATCATCATCGACAACTACCGGACCGTCACCAACGAAGGTGCGACTGCGTTCGGCACAGTCGACCCACATGTATTCACCGCCGCTGGTGAAGGAAACCGTCTGATTGGTCGCACTGTTGGACCAGACCTTGTTGTAGTTCCACCCCAGCGGCGAGCCGTAGCTGGACGAGGTTGGGAAGGCGGTGAACGGGCCAATGGTCCCGGAACAGGTATCGATAAACTCAACGGGTATGAAGTCCGCCTGCCCGCCGAGGCCGAAGGCGGCGAATCCGGGTTCGATACCAC
>QIHU01000306.1 GCA_003231035.1 Acidobacteriota bacterium | reverse complement strand
CGACCCGCGCCGCCCGCCGCGTGGCCAGCGCTCGCCGAGGGCGATCGGTCACCAACTCCAGCTGCGGCACTCCCGCCAGCTTCTCCCGCCAGTAGGCCAACTGAGTTTCGAACTGGCGCTCGACCGCGGCCTCCCGTTGCCAGGCGGCATAGTCGGAAACCTGAATGGGGAGCGCCGGCAGCGACGAGTCTTCGCCGGCCAAGTGAGCGCGGTAGCCCTGGGTGACCTCCTCAACCAGAATCCCCATCGACCAGCCGTCCGAGACGATGTGGTGCATCGAGAGCATCAGCCGGTGGTGAGTTTCGCTCAGTCGGACCAGCAGGGGACGGCAGAGCGGGCCGCTGGCGAGGTCGAAGACTCTGGCCGTCTCCAAGGCGGTCAACCGCCGCAAGAGTTCTTGCGCCGAGGCTACGTTGAGCGCTGAAAGGTCGATTGTCGGCAGGCGGACCGCCGACCGCTCGACCGCGCCGACCTGAAGCCGCGGCACCCCTTCCTCAGCCGGAATGGTGGTGCGCAGACTCTCGTGCCGCCCCACCACCACCGCCACGCCGGCCGCCAGCGCCGCCACTTCGAGTTCGCCGCGCAGCTCCACCGCCAGCGGCAGGTTGTAGGCCGTCCCGCCCGGTTCCAGCTGATCGAGGAACCAGAGCCGCTCCTGGGCGAAAGAGAGACGCCGCTGCTCGCCAGGGTCGCGCGCCACTAGAGGCGGCAGGGCGGCCGCCTCCTCGGCGCCTTCGCTCGCCCCGTCCCATGGCAAACGCGCCGCCTCGATCCGCGCCGCTTGGTCGCGCAAGGTCGGCCTCTCGAAGAGGTCGCGCAACGGTAGCGCTACCCCGAACAGGGCTCGAATCTTGGAAAGCAACCGGGTGGCGAGGAGCGAGTGTCCGCCGAGGTCAAAGAAACTATCGTTGGCGCCGATGCGCTCCACTTCGAGCAACTCGCCCCACTGCATCGCCAGGGCCGACTCGATCCCCGGCCGCGGCGCCGACCAGCCGGCGCCGCCAAGGCCCCAGCTCGGCTCGGGTAGAGCATCGCGATCCAACTTGCCGTGGGCGGTCAGCGGCAACTCGTCGAGGATGGCGAAGGCCGACGGAATCATGTAGTCGGGCAGCTGACGCCGCAGCCGCCGCGCCACCGTGGCGGCGTCCAAACGTTCCCCACTGGCGGCGACCAGCCAGGCGGCGAGCCGCCCCCCTCCCGAGGTCGAAGCGCGCAAATCGACCACCGCCGCCTCGATCTCGCTCTGACCCAGCAGAGCCGCCTCAATCTCGCCCAGTTCAATACGGAAACCGCGCACCTTGACCTGATGATCGACCCGGCCGAGGAACTCCACCTGCCCGTCGCGCCGCTGGCGCACCCGGTCGCCGGTGCGATAGAGCCGGCCTCCCTCGTCACCGCTCAACCCGTCGGGCAAGAAGCTCGCCGCGGTCAACGCCGGGCGGCCCAGGTAGCCCCGCGCGAGGTGATCGCCACCGAGCCACAACTCGCCCGCGGCGCCCATCGGCACCGGCCCCGGTCGGCGCGCATCGCCCACCACCCAGAGCTCGATGCCGTCGATCGCCCGGCCGATGGGGGGAGGGGGAGCGCCGCCCGTGCTCGCCAAGGCCGAAACCGGCGTCGCGGTGGCCACCACGGTCGACTCGGTCGGTCCATAGTGGTTGTGGAGGGCGAAAGGCAGGCCGCGCGGGGGGCGCGCGGAGAGCCGGTCGCCGCCGGTCATCAAGGCCCGCAGCGCTGTCGTCGAAGGCCAAGGCAGCGCCAGCAGCCCCTCGCTGACCGCCGTCGGCAGGAAGGCCAAAGTGATGCCTTGAGCCACCAGCCATGCGGCCAGTTCCTCGCTCGAACCGCGTAGCTCCTCCGGGACCAGGTAGAGCGTGCCACCCGAGGTCAGGGTTGGCCAGATCTCAAGAACGGTGGCGTCGAAAGCCGGCGAGGCGCTCCAGGAGACCCGATCCTCGGCGCTGTAGCGGTAGGTCGCGCGATACCAGGCGATCAGCTCGCTCAGGCCCCGGTGCGCGATCTGCACCCCCTTGGGTCGGCCGGTCGAGCCGGAGGTGTAGATCAAGTAGGCAAAACTCCGGGGATCGGCGGTGGGTAAACCGCTCGCGATCTCGGCGAAACCGGAGTTTCTCTCGGAAACCGACAACACCGCCACCGGAGGCTTGTCGTGAATCTCGCTTGCCGCCCAACGCTCGCCGCCTTGCGCGGTGGTCACCAGCATCGGGGCACCGCTGTCCGCCACCATGAAGGCGATCCGTTCGTCCGGGTAGGCCGGATCGATGGGGAGATAGCCGGCTCCCACTTCGAGGATCGCCAGCAAAGCCACCAGGTAGGCCGGGGAGCGCTCCACGAGCACGGCCACCGGAACCTCGGGACCGGCGCCGAGACGCCGCAGCTGCGCGGCGAGGTCAAGAGCGCTCGCCCGCAGCTCGCCGTAGCTCCACCGTTGCTCCCCCACCACCAGCGCCGAGCGCTCAGGAAACTGCCGTGCCAGACGAGCGAAGAGGCGGTGGACAGCCTCCGTCTCACTCCCATCCGGCGGAGCGACCTTGGTTTGGGAACTCCACTCGCGCACCAGCTGCTGGCGCTCGGCCAGCGACAACAGATCGAACTCGCCCACCGGCTGGCCGGAATCCGCGAGGGCCGCCCCAATCAAGTTCTGGAAGTGGCCGGCGAACCGTCGCATCGTCGTCCAATCGAACAGGTCTCGGCTGAATTCGAGGCTACCGACCAGCCCACCGCCCTCCTCTTCCCACAGGGAGAGGGTCAGATCGAACTTGGCGGCCGCCGAGGCCGAGGCGATGGGCTCCAGATCGAGCCCCGCCATTTCTAGCTGCTGGAAGGGATTGCCTTGCAGGGCCAGAACCGCTTGCACGATCGGTTGCTGGGAAAGGCTCCGGCGGGGTGCCAACTCTTCGACCAAGCGCTCGAAAGGCAGCTCTTGGTGCGCCATCGCGCCCAGCGCCGCGCGGCGGACTTGGCGAAGCAGGGTCGGTAGGTCACGGGTAGGGTCGACCTCGACGGCGATCGGCAGGGTATTGACGAAGAAGCCGATCAACCCCTCCAGCTCCACCCTCTCGCGCCCCGCCACCGGCGAGCCGACGACGATCCACCGCTCGCCGGTGTAGCGCGCGAGCTGGAGCTGGAAGAGGGCGAGCAGGGCCATGAACCGGGTCGCGCCCGCCCGCGCGGCGAGGGCGTCGAGGCGGTTCAGGCGCGCTC
>QIHU01000308.1 GCA_003231035.1 Acidobacteriota bacterium | reverse complement strand
AAGTCGCGCGCTCCCGCGCACGACGATGATGCTGATCCTACGAGAATGAGCGAAGTGACCGGATTACGGCGGTTTTTGGTGACCGCTCACACCAGGTAGGTGGACTGCCTCGGAGTCTCCGCTGGTAGGATGAGCTGACAGGCGTGCTGACTTGATCGACGCTATTGTGGAGTTGGCAGATGAACTACAGGGTTGTCGGTATTGATCCCTCTTCCAGGACCAGCGCTGTTTGCTGCGCGGGTCGAGTTACTGCGATCAGCAGCGGCTCGCTGAAAGCTCACCTCATGGCTTTGAGGAATAAGGCTCAGGCTCAGCGTGAGAGCCTTCTCGTAGTGTGGGACTCGCCGCTGTCGTTTTCACGAGCTGTTGGGTACTCCGCCCGCCCGATTGATCTTGCCCTTTCTAGGTTGGCAAGAGCGGAACCATGGATTGGGAAGAGTGCCGTGAATTCGTTGCACTTCACCGGCGTTACCCACTGGGCTTTGACCCTAGATGTTCTAGGGATTTGGATTGACAGTGAACGCCAGGGACCACCCTGGAGGGACACTAGCCTTCAGCTGGTGACTCATCGTACGGATCTAAGAAGGACAGCAGTCAACGTTGCAGAGATTCATCCTGGAGGCGCTCTTGCCGGGTGGTGGTTGGAGAAGTCCAGTGAGAAGTTTGAAAAGTACAAAACCGGACCGGGAGTCAACGCAAAACTGCGATTGAAGCGCTGTGAAGCGATCTGGGAGGTTGTTGGCAGAGGGGAACACCCAAAGTTTGAAACCACGGGACTCAAGCCAGACGATGTTCTCGACGCATGGGCAGCCTGGCAGCTCGGATGCGACTGGCTTGAAGGTAACGCGGAGATCGTCGGCTCCTTGGAGAGAGGCGGTTTCTTGCTACCGAGAGGGCGCCTTGCTGAGGTGGTGAAGGGAAAACTACAAGAGTGGGATATGACTTCCACCGTTGTAGCCGAGCGGTGAAGAACGAAAAGGAAACTTCGAGATCCTTTTTGCTCTAGGTTGTGAATCTCGGAATGGCCAACGCCTGAACAGCCCGCCGCTTCGCCCCCTCGCCCCGCCGGTCGTACCGGGCGGTTGTCGTCACATCGGCATGGCCCGCCAGGCGCTGAACGGTCAGCACGTCCTCACCCGCATCGAGCAGCATGGTCACGAAAGTACGGCGAAGATCGTGCGGCGAGAAGGGCTCGATTCCCGCCTCTTCCTGCCGCCGCCGAAGGATGTAGGCGACCGACTCGGCACGGAGTGCTGAGGTCTCGACTTCGCCAGTTTGGCGAACGGGACAGAAGAGCGGACCGTCGGCGGTGCCTCGGTGCTCCAGCCAATCGTTGATCAGCCGGCAGCCGCTTTCGTTCAGGTAGACGGTGCGCTGCTTGCGGCGCTTGCCGTTGACGAGGATGGAGCAATCGGCCGGGTCGAAGTCGGCGACAGTGAGCCGCACAAGCTCGGTTCGCCGGAGGCCACAGCCGTAGAAGATGGCGAAGATGGCTGCGTCGCGCGCGCCCTTGGCGGTTCGGTCATCAGAGCAGACTTGAAAGAGCCCTCGGATCTCATCAGCCGTCAGCGCTCGTCCGCTGAGCAGCGTTGAGGAGCGGACGTTCTCGACATCGGCAGCGCGGTGGTAGGCGTCGGCGTCGAAGAGGCCGAGTCGCCAGGCTTGTTTGAGTACGCCGCGCAGGGCGGAGAGCATCTTGTTCACGGTTGAGGGCTTATAGCGCTTGATCAGCGTCAACCGGACGGCCATGCTGTCGCCGTAGGTGACCTGGTGCCAAGGGAAGGTGTCGGCGTTCTCGTGCGGGTCGAGGATCGCGGCGATAGCTTCGAGGGATTGGCGCATGCCTTGGCTGCCGGCTGAGAGGCTGTCCATGTAGAGCTGAGCGGGGCCGGGTGTGGTTGGCGCCATTTCAGCCGTCCACCGAATCGAGGAAGTCGGCGAGGGCCTCATCGAGTGCTTCGTTCAGCCCTTCGAGCCGCTCTTGGGCGATGCGGATCGCAGCGGGGTTGACGCCGTGCTCGGTGCCTTCGTTCCAGCAGCTGCCACAGGCCGGATTGTCGACGGCTTGTTGGACCTGTTCGGCTACGGAATCCCCGAGTCCGGCCCAGCGGTTAGCGAATCGGATGAGGTCAGCGGGGTCGATGTCGTGCATGGGGTCTCCTTTTTTCCGGCGGTTTATGGGCTGTGTTTTGCCGGTGGAGCCACTTCTATTCGTGGACGCGTCGGGTGGTCAACCAGTCCACGACGGAAATCTCGGACTTTTTCGCGGTGAAGCTGACGGCGCTCTGAATGCCATGGTTGAGAGGGTGGAACTGGTTGGTTCCAGGGGTTGGAAGGGTCCCATGAGGGGCCGTGGCGGGTTGAGTGATGGAGATCACCACCTGAGCCGGTGGTCGGGCCTCCTGGGGCCCGCCAAGAGATCCCACGAGGCGCCCCCTTTTTTCGCTTCTTTCGCTTTCTTCGCACTCCGCCCTGGGATGACTTCAGTCCGAGGTGCTGCCCTCGGCCTCGACTGCCCGATGGCCCTGCTCTTCAAGGTTGCGAAGCCACTGCCCGAGGAACCGGTTCAAATCCATGCGCAGCCTGGGGCGGACAAGGCCGGGCTCTTCTATGAGTGGACGCGCCAGTTGGTCAACCAGGGGAGCGAGATTTCCGTCAGGATTGATCGGTGAGCTGCGCGGCCTGCTGCAGGGCCTTGATCGCCGGCCAGATCTGGTCCACTAATGCACACTCGACGAGACCCACCAGGATGGTGGGGAAGTCAATCGGCCGGTGGCCCTCGAACATATCTTCCTCATGCGGTGAGCGGGGGAGGCCGTCGTGCACGGCGTGCAACCGTTCCTCGATGGTCAGAAGGTCGTTGGCGATCTCGGCCAGCAGGGCTTGGGCGACGCGGGTAGGGATGTTCACGGGCGTGCGGGGTGGGGTAGCCATAGGGTTCCTCTGAGAAGAAGTGGAACGGGGCAAGGGGCGGACAGCTCACCATCCACCGTTGCCCCGCATGGAATGCCACCGGCCGCGACCGGTGACGATCAGGTGGTCGATGAGCCTCACTCCAACGATCTTTCCGGCTTCCTCAAGCCGGCGAGTCGCGGTGCGATCATTCGCACTCGGCATTGGATCGCCGCTGGGGTGGGTGTGGAACAGAATGAGCCCAGCGGCTCCGCGCAACAGCCCTTCCTTGAGCATAGGGCGTGGCTCGAACGTGGCATTGCTCAGGCTGCCTCGGA
>QIHU01000061.1 GCA_003231035.1 Acidobacteriota bacterium | reverse complement strand
CAGCTCGTCGAGTTCCGAGCTCTCCAAGAGCACGAACTCTTCCGGCAAGCCGGCCGCCTCGCGGTACCAGTTCAAGGCCGCGACCGCGTCCGCTTCGACTCCGAGCCCTTGCTCGTAGAGGTAGCCCAGGCTGGTTTGGGAGGCGGCGTGGCCCTGCTCGGCGGCGCGCCGGTACCACAGGGCGGCGCTTTCGTAGTCGGGTGGACTGCCCAGCCCTTTTTCGTAGATCTGACCGACATAGTGTTGCGCTTGGGCGGCACCACCGGTCGCCTCGGCCAGCCAAACCGCCAAGGCGGAGGCGTAGTCGGCACGGTCGTAGGCGGTGTATTCACCGCCGCGAATCTGGCAATCCAGCGCCGTGGTGCGCACCGGTTTGCGGCGGCTCATGAAGGTTTGGCGGCGCCCCAAACGGCGGACCTTGCCGGGCAACAGGCAGTTGACTATCAACAGTTCGTCGGCGTTGCCTTCCTGGGATACCGTGGTCTCGGCCGACGCGGCCGCTGCCATGGAGGATGCGGCCGGCAGGGGTGTAACCATTGGGGCTAGCCCCAGCAGGCCGAGAACCAGGAAGGCCGGAACCCGCGAGTAATTTCTGCGTCTTGGTTGCATGGGGATCTCCTTGCTCTACAAAGCCTGGAGCCCAATGGGTGCGAAGAAGAATTCGCCACCGGCATCGCCTGCCGAGGGGATCGGTGCGTATTCGGGCACCTGAGAATAGCCAGGCTCCAGTTCGATCGCCAGCCGCTCGACGGCGGCCGACACCCTCTCGTTGAGACGAGTATAGAGGAGCGCGGTTTCCAGCACGTCCGGGTTTCCTTCGAGCACCCCGAGAAGGGCGTTGGTGAAGACGGAATGTGTCCCCGAGCCGCGGTCGAGAACCGGCGCCTGTCCACCCGAGGTGAGGGCGACGCGGGCCACCCGCGACTTCATCTGTTCGACATAGGCGAGGCGCTCCGCCTCGCTGGTTGCCGGAGAAACTCCCAGCCCCCCCCCACCGGCCAGGGTACCGGAGTAGCACGAGTCGGCCATCACCAAGACATGGTTGGCCGGCAGGTCGCTGAGAGTCTCCGAGATATCTCGATTCGAAATCCAATTCGCCGTGCTGTCGCTCTCCGCGTCCACCGGCAGCCAGTACCCCCCCTCACCCTCCAAGCGGCCGTGGCCGGCGTAGAAAATGAGTAGGTTGTCTTCGGAGTTTAGATTCAGGTAGCTCTCGATCCCGGTTCTCACCTGAGCATAGGTGGCGTTGAACAGCCGCTGGACCTCGAAGCCGTACTCCGACTCCAACAGATCGCCCACGGCGCGGGCATCGGCGACCGCGGTGGTGAGCGGTTCGAGGCCGCCTCGATAGGCGTCGTTGCCGATCACCAGGGCGAAGTACCGGCCCAGGGAGATCGGCTGGGTAATCGGCGCGCGTTGCGCGGCGTCCTCTCCTGTCGCCGGCGGTGAGCTGGCTGGCCACCACTGACGCACGGTGAGGGCGCCGGCCGCGAGCACCGCGGTCAGCGTCACGGCGGCGGCCGTCATCGCCCAATTCCTCGCCCGACGCGAAGGTGTGCCGGGAAGGGATTCAGCTCCAGAAAGCGCGCCCGTGCCGGAGGCGTCGACGCTCTGCGATCCGCTCTTGTCGAGCAGACGCCAGAGCGCCTCATCGCCGTCCTCGGCGGAGTGCTCGGGAGCCGCGGGGTAGACGACGCGCCCGCGCTCGAAGAGGTCGCTCAGCTCCGCGTCTTCGAGCCCATCGCCGAGTTGGAGCTGGCTCAAGGCTTCGGCAAACTCCTCGGCCGTCGAAAACCGTTCGTCCGGCGATTTGGCCAGCGCCCGGTCGATGGCGGCGCGCAGCGCTTCGGGAACCCGCCCGTGGGGGTCGGACTCGTCAAACGGCAGGTAGCCATGGAAGAGGTGGCCGGCGATCAGCGAGGAGGTATCGGTGCCCTGAATGGGGAATTGGCCGGTCACCAACTCGTAAAGAACGACGCCCAGTGAGTAGAGGTCGCTGCGGTAATCGATCTTACTGTTGGCACTGAACTGCTCGGGAGCGGCGTAGCGGACCTTGCCGATGAAGGTGCCGGTTCGGGTCACCTGCAAGTCGTCGGGCTCTTTGATTTGCTTGGCGATCCCGAGGTCGATCAGCTTGAGACGCGCCGCGCCGCTCAGGGTGCGGGTCAGCATGAGATTGTCCGGCGAGACGTCGCGATGCACCGAACCGTGGTCGTGCAGGTGTCCCAAGGCGGCGAGCGCTTGCCGCGTCAGCTCCACCGCGAGCCCTACCGGAGCCGCTCCCGAGCTGCCCAGGACCTGCTCCAGGGTGAGGCCATCGATGAATTCCAGCACCATGTAAGCAATGCCGCTGGGGGTGACCGCGTACTCGTAGAGTTGCGCGATGTTCGGGTGACTCACCTCGGCGGCCAGCTGAGCCTCGCGCAAAAAACGGGTCTGGAAGCTCTTGTTGTCCTCGAACTGCGGCCGCATCACCTTGATGACCCGCACCTGATTCAGGTGGCGGTGACGTGCCTTGTAAATCGCGCCCATGCCCCCTTCGCTGAGCTTGGCGAGGAGCTGGTAAGTGTCGCCGATCCCCCGTGGCGGTGAGTCTTGGCCTGGGGAGTCTTGGCCTGGGGAGTCCTGGCCTAGGGAGTCCTGCGCGGTGAGGTTCTCCACTACAGCTCGACGCGGAAGCCCGCGGAGAGGGCTTGGGAATCGAGGTCCTCACGGCTGAAGTCTTGCTCGTAGAACAGGTAGCAGCTCCAACCATGGGCAAAGAGGGCGGTGAACCCCGCGCCCGCGTTGAAGAAGTCGCGATCGGGGCCGTTGGTGGGAATGACAAAGTCGGTGAAGCTACGGTCGGCGACGAAGCGGGCGCGCAGCAGGCGGCTGTCGTCCTCGAACTCGCGCAGATAGGAGGCGCGCAGTTGCGGTTGCAAGACGCCCCAGGAGAAGCTGGCGGCCCGGCTCCACTCGAGTCCTACCTCGAGGAGCAGTGAGGTGATCTCCTGCTCCTCGATCTCGAGCGCCAGGAGGCCGGCCCCGCTCTCGCGGAAGCGATCGATGGTCGACTCGAGGTAGGCCAACCGGGTGAAACCGCCCAAGGTCGCCGCCCCGAACGAGTGGTCCCCACCCAGCGCCAGGGCCAGGCCGACCTGCTCGCCTTCCGGCGCTCCGAAGGCGGTGACTCGGCTCTGCCCTTGGAAGGGAAGCGGTAGGCGGATGGCTCGACCCAACTCGTAGTCGT
>QIHU01000784.1 GCA_003231035.1 Acidobacteriota bacterium | reverse complement strand
TGGCATGGCCAAAGCACTTGACGAACAGTCGGTCCACATCTTCCGGGCTGGCCACGCCATCTTGCACCAGGAAGATAGCTTCGTTGACGGTCAGCATCAAGACACGGTTCGAGACAAACCCCGGAAGATCGTTGACCACGATCCCCTCCTTGCCCATCTGGGCCAGGAAGGCGAGGCCGGTGGCGATGGTTTCGTCGCTGGTGTGGTGACCGCGGATGACTTCCGAGGTGTCTTTGAGCGGCACCGGGTTCATGAAGTGCATGCCGAGGGTCGACTCGGGACGGTCGGTCCAGCTACCGATGCGGGTGATCGAAACACAGGAGGTATTGGCCGCGAAAACCACGCCAGGGCGGCAGATCTTGTCCAGTTGCCGGTAGATCGGCTCCTTGATCTCGACCTTCTCCACCGCGTTCTCAACCACGAAGTCGGCGGCGGCAAAGCCGTCCAGACTGGTGGTGAACTCGATTTGCGCCACGGCTTCGTCCGCGGTCATCTTGGGGAATCCCGCCAAGGCGGTCTTCTTCCCCAGCATGCCGCTGAAACGCACATTTCTCGCGATCTCTTGGCTAGCCGCTTCCAGCGCCTCGGTCGAAACATCTTGCAGCAGGACCCGGTGGCCCGTTTGGGCCAGGTTCTGCCCCAAGCCGCGCCCCATGACGCCAGCGCCAACCACGCCGATGGTCTTCATCGCGGGCGAATCGCCCATTTTTCACCTCCCACAGGTGCTACACCAGTCCATCCAGGTCCAGCAGGCTATACCGCCCACATGAAGACTTCAGCCGCCCACCCACTGTCGGAGGTCCAAAGCCATACTCCTACGTAGCGAGACCCGCGCCTCGACACCCCCTAAGGTGCGCTTAGCGGCGCTTTTGGGGACACCAAGAGTTCTGGAGACAATGAAGGGCAAGGCGACAGGTTTCCACTGTCGCCTTGCCAAGCCGGAGGTGTTGGCCGTTCAACTCCACGGCGGTTCCCAAGGGAGTAGGAGATTCGTGGCTCGGTGAACACCCATCCATACTAAGCAAGCGTCAAGAGAAGACGTTTCGTTTCATCTTTTTCCAAGAAAAATTCCGGGGACGCCGACCGCAGCCCCCTTCAGCGGCTCAGTCAGCGCTCACCGACTCGGCCAGAAGTCCCTCGATCAGGCCGGTCAATTCCGCCTTCAACTCCGTGTGACGATCGCCCGTCCCCGGCCCCGAAAATCCACTGTAGATCTTCCGTACCCGCCCGTCCCTGGCGATGAATACGCTAGTGGGATAGGCGACGATCGAGGTCAAATCCGGGAGCGTCTGGGCCGCGGCCTTCTTGTCGCTGGTTCCCGCCAAGAGGAGTGGGTACTCGATGCCGTAGCGCTCGGCAAACCGGCGCAAGACTCGGGTATCTCGCGCCCGATCGCCGGTGAACTCGTAGGCCAGACCGACAATCGAGAGGCCAGCCTCGCGGTAGCGACGATCCCATTCAGCGAGGAGCGGAGCTTCGTCGTTGCAGTTTGGACACCACGAGCCAAAAATGTTAACCAACACCACTCGGCCTTCGAACGCCGGGTCCGCTTCGGAGACTCGACGACCATCGAGATCTGGAAAATCGAAGCGAAAGGCCCCTTCGTCATTGGTCAAACTCACCAGTTCCCAGGCGTCGGGAAGCACCTGCGCTCCCGCGCCGGTCGGTGAGGCGGTCCAAGTGGCGTGATAGCTGTCGCGCGACCAGAAGTCGCCAGCGAGAGAGCCGTCGGCCTGGGCGCGCGCCTGGAACAAGAAGGCATGGGCACCGTCGAAGGTCGACAAGCGCAGCACTCCCTCTTCGTAGCTGCCTTCCAGAAAGCGATAGTCCCCCACCGGAGTCAGGATGGTGCCGGTCACTCGGCTGCCCACCTGGCGCAGTTCGCCGCGCGCCGGCTCGCTGCCGGAGTCGTCCACGAAGGTGATCTCCCAATCGCCAGTGACCGCAATCAACCCAACGGCGTCGCCGGCTTCCAATCCGGCTTCGGCCGGGGCCCGGAAGCGCTGGCCCCCTCCACGGCTGGCTTCAAAAGCGAGCTGCGAGATGCCATCCGGCGCCGTCTTGCTCCACTGGCCTGTCAAGCGATCACCGGTAGAATCGAAACGGGCGGCGATCCGCGAGTCGTACCAATCGAACTCCAAGACCACCTCGTCGCCCTCTTGCCGAACCGAAGAAAAGGGAGCCTCCTCAGCGCCGGTCACCGCCACCGCCTCCAGCCCCTCCTCGCCGTCGCGGATCACCAGCTCGAATGGCAACTCCCCGCCGGGAGAGGCGAGGACGGCGCGCCAGCTTCCGACCAAGTTCGGCAAGGTCACGGCGGTCTCAGGAACGGATTCGGTGCATCCGATCAACACCGCGACGGCCAGAAACCAACCGCTTCGTTTGTTACCCATCTTCGCCTCCAGAAAGGGTCTCAGCCGACCAGACGAACTCGCTTCGAGCGCCGCGCCCAACGGCGCAACAAGAAATGGGACGGCAGGTACAAGATCACCGGGTAAGCTAGCATGCAGACCCAGAAATAGAGCCCCGGCGACACCCAAACCTGCTCGATGCCGAAGGGCCGCCAGAGCCAGTTGATGTTGCGTTCCGGGTTGGTCAAGAGGTAGCTCATCGGCAGCACCAGCCAGGCAATTCCCACTTGCAGCACCCAGCCACGCCGGTGATAGCCGAGACGAACGAGGAGCCATACCAGCAAGACCGGCACCACCAGATGGAAGAGGGAAAGGCCCCGCAAGTAGATCGGGCGGGTGGGATCGAACATGTAGGCGGTGGCACCGAGAGGATGAAACCCGGCGACACAGCGGACGAAGAAGTCAAAGGCCCAGCAGAGCTGAATGAGCAATACACCCACCGCCTGCGACGAAATCAACAGCGAGCTTTCCGCCCACACCGCGACCAGTAATAGGAAGTTCGCCACGTCACAGAACCAGAGAAAATTCTCAGCCCCACGCTCGAGGAAAATAGCCGGCACCCAGATCATCATCCACAGGGTGAAGCTGAGCTTGAGCCATAGAGGTAGTGTGCGCATGGTGTTCGGGGAGGCCAAGCGTGGACTGTATAAGATACTCACCACCCAAGAGCGACCCATCACCCGACTTCCAAGGACCCCAATGACCAAAATCACCCGCCGCTGGACCCTTCGCCGTCAAGGACGGCTGCAAGCCGCAACCCGCGGAGCCGTTCGCGGCAGCCTCCTGGGCGGCCTCATCGCCACCGTCGTCGCCGGCTGCCTCGGAGT
>QIHU01000627.1 GCA_003231035.1 Acidobacteriota bacterium | reverse complement strand
TGCCTCTAGGCGGCAACGGCATCCGCTCCGACATCGAGCCCGAACTCAGCCAGCGCCTCTGCCGGCTACTCACCCAGAGCATCGCCTACGCCCTGGACAACCGCGAAGAAGCGCTCGAGTACGCCTCGCGCTACGCCCGCGGCATCGAAGACGACCCGGTGCGCTCCGACAAGTTCGTCGGCATGTACGTCAACGAATGGACCCGCGACTACGGCGAAGCCGGCCGCCGCGCCGTCCAACTCCTGCTCGATCGCGGCCACGAAGCGGGCATCCTGCCCAGGCGGATCGTGGCGGAGTTCGTCGGCGGTTAATTCGGCGGTCCGAAGGACTTCTAGGCGGCTGGGCCGATGCCGAGTGTCCGCCGCGTTGACCTCCTGGAGGTGGAAGCTATCCCCCTACCGCTGGTCGTACGTCACCGAATGTTGACAAAAACAAGCATCCAAGTGTAGTCTTTTCCAGGGGAAAGGTGCTCTCTGATGCATGTTAAAGATCTAGTTGCGGCTCAGAACCCCTGGTGGAGACGCAGCCACCACCGCGTCGCACGAGGCTATCCCCATCGCCGAGAGCTACAGCCGAGGATTCTCAAGCGGCTCTCTCAGCAGGATCAACACCGTGCGTTGGTGTTGATGGGTCCACGCCAGGTCGGCAAGACCACAGTGCTGCTCCAAGTCGTCGACGACCTCCTCGACCTAGGATGGCCGGCAGCGAACCTCACCTACTTCGACTTCTCCGACCACCGGGTCACGACTTCGATCACGGCTCACGAGGTTGTGGAGATAGAACCTGAGGGGCTAGACCCAGACCGCCCTCGCATCCTTCTGCTGGACGAGATCGCGAGCGTGCCCAACTGGGATCGCTGGCTCAAGGGCGCGGTGGATAGGCGGGTCGGCCGGATCGTCGCGACAGACTCCGCGGCCAGTCTCCTTCGCGAGAAGGGTCGAGAGTCCGGCCTCGGGCGCTGGGACGAGCAATGGCTGGAAGGCCTCACTTTTCGAGAGCTCACCGGTTTCTCCATGCCGCCCGGAAGTGAAGACCAAGGGCTCTCGCTAGCTCCGCGACTCCTCGAGCCCTACCTTCTCCGGGGTGGGTTCCCCGAGCATGCCGCAAGGCTGTTGGAGGATCGCACCGGTGAAGATCAGGCGGTCCTGAGGAAGCTGAGGGAGGACGTGGTGGACAGAGCCCTGCTGCGCGACCTGGCGCGGGAGGTGGAAGACCCCGAGCCGGTGCGCAAACTGTTCGTCTACCTGGTTCAGGCATCCGGAAGCATCCTCAACGTCTCAAAGCGCGCGGCCGACCTGCGGCACGATCCCCGCTCTGTCGGTCGCTGGGTGAGTCTGCTCAAAGACACACTGTTGCTAGCGCAGTTGCCGCGCTACGCCCGGCATCCCGCCGCGGGCCTGCGCGGGAAGCCGAAGATCTTCGCAGCCGACCATGGACTGGTCAATGCGCTGGCTCTGCTCGATCCGGAGGACCCCCAGGTTCGTGGCAGGGTGTTCGAGACGGTGGTCTTCCGGCACCTGCGAGAGGTCATGCGTCAGGACTCCGAGGTACGCCTCTCCTACTTCTACGACGGCAAGACGCTCGAAGGCGACTTCATCGTCCAGCATCCCTCGGCGACGATCGCGGTGGAGGTGACCAGTAGTGCGCAGCCTGACCCGAAGCAGCTCCGAAGAGTGCGGAAGATCGCTGAGAAAACTCGAGCTGAGCGGCAACTCTTGATCTTCGGCGGGCCTGTGCAAGGGAACCGCGACGGAATCGATCTGGTTCCTCTCCTGCGATTCCTTTGGGATCCCCGCAAGGAGCTCGGGCTATGAGCGTCGATGCCCCGATCGGCCGGCAAGAGGGCCAGCGGCTTGAGTTCAAGGGACGGGCCAGCTTGGACAATTTGGACAAGATCGTGCGGGAAACCGTAGCCATGCTCAACGCCGAGGGGGGAGAGATCTGGGTAGGGGTGCGAGAGGAGCAAGAGGTCGCGGTTGCAATCGAAGGCGTCGACGAGCCCGATCTGCAACGAGCCCGACTGCGAGACGCCCTTGCCGACTTGGTGGACCCTCCGCCGACCGGCGACGAGGTGGGAGTCGAGATCGTCGGGCAGGAGATCAAGACACTGCGGGTCCGAGTCTCGCCGCAACCCGGTCACCGACCTTATGCCCTCCGGCGCGGTCACCGTCTCGAGTTCCCGCTACGGTACGACGACCGCTGGCGCCCCATGACCCGCGCCGAGATCGAAGAGGCGTTCACTACCAGGCTCCGCCAAGCCGCGGGAAGGTCAACAGCCGTGGAACCGGCCGTTGCGGAGCTAACCCTGCTCGCCGATCAGCACCAGATTCTGCGCGAGAGAGCCACCATCCTCTGGCTCGGGATCGAGCCGATTGTCCCCTCTGACCCTCTCGACTTCGAACGCCTCCTCAGCAGCGGCTTGCTCGACGACCCCACCCTGATCGGTGACCGGCGAGCCGGCATCAACGTCTATTTGACCCGTCTCGGATCCCTCCGGGACGAGCCTTCCCAGCCCTCGGCCGGGTACCGGCGGGAGCGCGGCTGGTTAATGGTGGGTACCGGATCTCCATTTCAGCTCGAGATCGGCAGGACCGGTGCCCTGCGCTCGACCGTCAGGTTCGACGAGCACCCCTTCGCTTTTCCTGCCGAGCCCGACGGATCGCCATTTCCAGAGCTGCGCGAGGCCCACCTCCTAAACCCGAAGGCCCTGTTGGAGTATCCGACCTCGTTCTTTCGATTCTGGAAGGCGCTCGTCCACCGCGGCTTCCTCCCGCGCGAGCCCGACGACCAGGTCTTCGCCTCCCTCGCGCTCGTCGACCTGGAGGGTTGGTACCTTCGGCCTGGCCCGACTCACCCGGCGTGGGACTATCCTCTGGGCCTTCGCCTACCGCCTCCAGCGCTCCAGCAGCGCCCTCGGCCCTTTACCGAGGGTCGTTCCTTCGTCGGTCCAGTGCTCCGATTGCAGCGCAGCGAGATCCTGGCCTCCCCCGACCGCTGCGCATTCCGGCTGGCAGCTCCGCTCTTCGCTGCCTTCGGTTGGCGGTCCGACGAGATCCCGTTCTTCGATCGAGCTGCCGGCAGGTTGACGCCCTAGAGCGCCTGCTCGACCGCGGCCACGAGGCAGGGCCTTCTGCGCTCATGCTTGCCATAAAGCTGGTTTTCTGGAAAAATGGCTTAATGAAGACGACCATCGAACTCCCTGACGAGTTGATCACCGAGGTCAAGATCGAAGCGGCTCGG
>QIHU01000258.1 GCA_003231035.1 Acidobacteriota bacterium | reverse complement strand
ACTACCAAGCCGGCGGTGAGTGGGTGACGGTGAACGTCGAGGGGCTACGCTGCACCCTCTTCATCTGCTACGACCTGCGCTTCGCGGATGAGTTCTGGGCCACCGCGAAGGACACCGATGCCTACCTGGTGGTCGCTAACTGGCCGCAAGCTCGGCGCCGCCATTGGAAAGCCCTCCTTGAGGCGCGCGCGATCGAGAATCAAGCTTACGTGGTCGGGGTCAACCGGGTCGGCGAAGGCGATGGGCTCGTCTACACGGGCGATAGCTGCATTCTCTCTCCCCTCGGCGAGCCGCTGGCCACCGCCAGCCAGGGAGAAACCCTCCTCCTCGCCGACCTCGACCCCGAAGAGGTCCGCCGCGTCCGCCGCCAGCTCCCCTTCTTGGGTGACCGGCGCGAAGCTGGCAGCTAAGGACAGGTCGCGAAGGCTTCGGTGTCGGTGACCGCGTCGGCGGCCTGGCCCAGGGGGTTGAAGTACTGTTTGACCGTGCCCGTCTGGCTGTCGGTGACCCGGACTGAGAATTCCACGTTGGTGGTGGCGGCGAAGAAGACCCAGTAGCGCCCGTTGAGCGAACAGCCATTGAGGACCTTGATCAACATCTCCCAGTTGCTCGGGTTGAAGAAGTAGAAGAGACCCGAGTTGTCCGAGCGGAAGGGGACCACCCGACCATCGCCGGTCATGCCGTTGGGGATCTTCCAGTCCACCTCGACCTTGAACCGGTCCGCGTTGAGGCAAAATTCGGTGTCGGAGTTGGTGCATAGCGGGACTGGAGCACCGGCGAGAAACTGCGTCACCGAGTCGAAACTGACCGCGAAGGCGCCGTCGACTTCGGCGTTGTCGTAGTCACAACCATCGGCGGGATCGGTACCCGCGACCTGCGGACAACCACCGGTGAGTTGGCCGACCAGTTGTCCGGTAGGCAACAACAGACCCGACCCCGAGCTGCCGCCGAAGGTGCCGCCCAGGTTGGTCGTGTGGTAAAGGAATTGCGGTTCCGGCGCGCCGGAGCATGCCAAGGCCGCACCGCTAATACTGGAGCGCGAGTAGCGTTGGGCCTGGCCCAGCGGGTGCGAAACGCGATGGAGCTCAGTCCCTGGCAAGACGGCCGAGGGGTTCGCGTTCCAGCCCAAGAAGACCCGCCCGTTGGGAATCTCGTTGAGCCGCAAGAGGGTGAAATCGGAGGCGGCGCCGGTCGACAACAGGGTGGAGGAGAAACTGCGTTCCAACCCTCCCAGGGCGGGGTCTGGCCCGTTGCAGCCGAGGCTCGTGTAGTCCCAGAAAGCTTCCACCGTGGCGGCCTCTCCCGGCTTCGAAATACAGTGATTGGCGGTCCACAAATAGGGAGTTTCGCTCTGTGTGGCATCGGCGATCAAGTTGGCGGTACAGGTGAAGCTGGAGCCATTGGCGACGAACTGCACCAAAGCCACCGAGCGTTGAATCAAGGCCAGGGTCCCCGAGTTGAGGGGAATGGAACTGGTGCAGCCCGCGTCGATCAGGCAGTCGTCCAGCGCCTTGCTGGCGACGCTGGCGTTGGCGACCTGCCCCCCGGAGCGCAGAGCCACGATCTCCATCACCTCTTCGACCACAAATCCAGGGGCGGGCTCCCCCGCCTTAATGGCGGAAACCGGCAGGGCGATCTCAATATGCACCAGCGGGCCGGCCACCGAGGGGGTCCACAGCTCGCCGCCCTGGTTCGGGCCTCGGGAAACCATCGTCTCGACACCAAACGGCCCGACCGTCTCCACCGCTCCACCAGGTTCCTCGGCGGCGGAGTAGACCCAGATGCGAGCCTCGCGCGGCAAGCGCACCTGCTCCAGCTTGAGCCGCACCCTGTAGCCACCTTCGACCCGGACCGTGCCGCCCCAGACCACCTCTTTGGCGGCGCTCTTGACCGCCAAGCCGCCCGCATGCGCCCTGTTTGTCCCGACCGGCCAGGAGTGCACCTCATCGCCAAAAACAACCGGCTGGTTCTGGGTCAATGAGCGAGAAAAACCGTTCTTGACCGGCACCTGGCCACCTTCGTTCCAGCGGCGAATCTCGTCCAGTGCCTGGTCGCGTTCGCCGCTGGCTTTGACCGCCTCGGCCATGGGAGGCAGCGCTTTTTGCGTCGCCAAGCTCAAGGGTGGTGGCTCGGCGGGGCGAACTCGCTGGGCGGCGGCGAAGAAGTGCGGCTCCACCGACTGAGCTCCAGCGGCAACTACCCCAACAGCGATCATCGAGAAGGCGAGGACGGCGGCTTGGGTCATCTTCATCGAGTACGATCGAGCTTTCTGGGCAGCGGTTTGCGCCGTCGTTGAGTTATGCTTCTACAGTATATCGCTTTTTGAGAGTAGCACTCATCTACCCCGCCGAACCGCGCAGCCGCACCAATTGGGCACCGCGATAGTAGTGGCTCAGAATATCGCGGTAGTTGTGCCGACGGCCGGCCATGCCGAAGGCACCGGTCTGGCACATGCCGACCCCATGGCCCCAGCCTCTGCCCCGGAAGGTCCAACCCGGAGGCTTGCCGCGCTGGTTCACCCGGTGGGCGGTGAACAGGGTCTCCGGCACGTCGAGAACCCAGCGTATCGCCAGCCCTTCCACCTCTTCGGTCGCACCCTGCTCGCCATGCAGGAGAATCTTCGCCACCCGCCCCGAGGGGCCGCGCTGGACGACCTCGAAGCGGTTGAAACCAAGGCCCGGGTAGCGCTCTTCCACCAGAGCCGCCAGCCGATCGTCGCTACGGAAACGGGTCCAAGAGCTCCACTTGCTGCGCCGGTCGAGCGAAACTCCAGCCGCGTCCGCCTCTTGCAGGAGCCCAACCAAGGTCCCGTCGCGCCACCACAGGCGCAAGCGGTCCCCCGCCACCAGGTTCAGATTGCCCGCAACCCAGCCTTCGCCGTGGCGGCGAAAGGTGGGCAGTTGGGCGGGTAATTGAATCGAGCGCTCGCTTCCCGAAGATCCGGGACGATCGGAATGCACCTTCAGCTCTCGCCCACTGAGGGCAACGAAGCGGGCCGATTCCTGGCGCAGGAGAGACAACACCTCCGCCAGCCGTAGAAGGAGCCGTTCGCGATCTTCTTCCGAGAGCGTACCCTCGGGCGAGCCCTCCATCAGTCCGCTCTGAGCTAGGTAGCCGGCGCGCCGCATGTCTTCCTCATCCCACTCGGCCGGGGGATGGTCGAGGAGTTGGCTAAGGTCGACATCGGCAAGGAATAGGCGTGCGTCGAAGACCAAGTCAAAGAGCGAAGCGATCAGCCGCCTCACCTCGTGGCGTT
>QIHU01000288.1 GCA_003231035.1 Acidobacteriota bacterium | reverse complement strand
GTCGCGGGCGATCATCTTCCAACTCAGTTGGAAACCTGCCTGCTCCACGCCAGTGCCACAGAGCCGACGGGAGAGCCGATCACCGAGGAGCACCCCATATCTCTTCGCTGCCGCCGGTACCGCCTCCGCCTGGTTCCGGGCTTCAGAGGCGCGGCTCCCGGTCGCTTCCGAGAGTTGGAAGAAGCTGTCCGCGAAGATACGCAACACCACCACGGCGCAGCCCGCGGGGACCACTAGGGCCAGCATTGTCAACCATCCGGCGGTGGCGCTCGTTGGGCCGAATGCCAAGGCGAAGGGGCCGGCGAACCAGGCGGGCGGGAGTGCGGCCAGCCAAGGGATCTCGACCAGCTCGATCCCTTTGAGCTCTGAGAAGTCCAAAGCGCGACTGGCCAGTTGGTAGCCTCCGGTGATGGCGACAATGAGGAAGATTTGCGCGTAGGCGATCCAATCGCGGATCCGATTCCGACCCACGAAAAGCCACAGGGCCACTCCGTAGAAGAGAAGCACCGTCGCCACCACGAAGAGCGCCGCGGCGACCAAGGCCACGAAGTACAAGGGAATGAACCCCAAGTGCCAGCGAACAGTACCGACGACGAAGGTCGGCAGCGCGAAGGCGAGGACTTGCAAGCCGACGTAAAACAAAATGTGCGCCAAGCGGGCCGCCAAAGCGGTGCGGTGGGAGACCGGCCGGGGAGCGAGGATCTCTTGATCGGCGGGGTCGAGGAGGGTGTCCGAGTACCCGGAGACCAGGTTGAGGGCAAGGAAGGTGAGCAGCACGGTGAAGTGGACGGTCATTCCGGTCAGCGGCGAAGAGAGGTAACCCACCAATCCAGCGATGACCAGGCCAACGAAGAAATTGGCTAACAGGGCGAGGCGAAAGGCCGAAGTGGAGCTCTTGCCCTTGCTTGAAATCGCCTGGGCCACCACCCGGCGGTCGTCGAGGGTCAGCTTGGTGGTGAGGATGGCGGAGAGCTGATGGAGGTTGATCCCCATCCCGCGCAACGGTTTACTCAGTAGGGCGACCAGCGGGACGGCCAGGCGGGAGAAGCCCTGGGCGGAGTTGCTCACTCGCTCTTCCCACCCTCTCTTTGCAGTGACTGGACAAACCGCTCGGCGACTTCGCCTTGCTCGCCTTGACTGGTGAGGCCGGTGAAGATCCCTTCCAGAGACTCACCCTTGGCCTGGTCGCGCAATTCCTCGAAGGAGCCGTCGGCCACGATCTTGCCGCCGTCCAGGATGACAATACGGTCACAAATCCTCTCGACGACATCCATGACGTGCGAACAGTAGAAAATCGTCTTGCCGCCAGCGGCGAGCCGCGAGAGGATCTCCTTGACGACCACCGCGGTGTTGGCATCGAGGCCGGAGAGCGGCTCGTCGAGGAAGAGCACTTCGGGGTCGTGGATCAAGCCGGCGACGAGAAGGACCTTCTGGCGCATGCCCTTGGAAAAGGAGACGATCCGCTGGTCGACTTCAACCCCTAGACCCAGCAGACCGAGGAGCTCCCGCCCCCGCTTCTCGGCCTCGCTGGTCGATTGTTCGTGCAACGCCGCTAGAAAACGCAGGTATTCGAGCGGGGTCAGGGGTTCGTAGAGTGCCGCTGTTTCAGGTACGTAGCCGATGTGGCGTTTCACTTCCAGGGGGTCGCTGGCGACATCGATCCCACAGACGGTGGCTTGGCCGCTCCAGCCGCTCAACTGGCCGGTGAGAATCTTGACCGTGGTGGTCTTGCCGGCACCGTTGGCGCCCAAATAACCGAGAATGGTACCCGGCGAGACGGTAAGATCGACCCCGCGTAGCACCTCTTTGGCGCCGTAAGAAAGGTGAAGATCTTGCAGACGCAGAGTGGGGCTCATGGCGGCGAGACTAGCAGCCCCCAACCAGGTTTCTGAAGCATTTCTAGGCGGAGGAGTGGCCCAGTGGGTTGACCTTAGATCCAGTTTGTAATAGATTCAAGTACACGTAATGGTCAACCGTCTGGAAGAGCTCAGGAAGATGGAGAAGTTCAGAGTTCGACTTGGACTTTCCCGCATCAACCCGGTTGAGTTCGGTGACGAGCACATTCTTTGAGACAGACTCTTTCCTTGGTGGCCCCCAATAGGGTACAATCTATCCGAAGCGTAAGAAACCAACAGCCCGCTCATTCTGACGCGGGATCCAGCAACATGTGGAGGTGGAGAATGAAACGGTCGATTCAACTCGTTCTTGGCGTAGCGGCGGCTTTGGCGCTGTGCGCGGGAACTGCGAACGCTGCGAGTATCGCGGTAACCGCCGATGCAGCATTGAACGGCAGCAACTTTGGGCTTGAGGTGACTTTCGACGGCTTGACGGCCCCGGCCTACGTCCGCGACAACACGCCGGACAAGGAAGACACCTTCACGGCGTCGTTCGACTTCGATCCCAATACCTGGGACAACGGTGGCGTGCGTGAGAGCGTTGTCATCCTCTCGCTGAACTCCATGGCCGGTGAGGCGGTCGGTCGTGTGTATGCTTTGCAGCAGAGCAGCGGCAAACAGCGGGTCCGCATCTATTGCAGAGAGGAGAGCGGCATCTTCCGCAAGGGCATGCCGCTTACCCTCGGTCCGATCGGCGGCGTGCCGGTTCGGACGGTCAGCATCACCTACGCCACGGGCGCGGGTACCGGAAGCTGCTCGATTACTCGGACCTCCGGTGCAACGATCACCCTGACCAACCTCGACAACGCGAGTAAGGACATTCGTAGTGCCCGTTTTGGCGCCGTGGTCAGCATCAACCCGATCAGCACCGGCATCATGTACATGGACAACTACGCTTCCTTCCGATAGCAGGCTCAGTTCTCTCAGAGATCTGATCTCTTGAAGAGTCGGTACGGCGGCTTCCTCGCGGAGCCGCCGTTTCCTGTTTCGGGAGGGCCGAGCAGCTACCGCGTGCCAGCCACCGATCGCCGCGAACTCAGCCGCCGCCGAGAAGTCAGCTGCCTATTTGGCCTTGGTTGGCTTCAACCGGACGAGCCATTCCCGCATCTCGCTCAGGATCTCGGCATGATCGGGAGAGTTGACCAAGTTGTGCCATTCATCAGGATCCGACTCTAGATCATAGAGTTCTTCTTCGTCCGTCGCGTAGCTAATGTAGCGGTAGCGTTCGCCGCGCAACGTCCAGTGGTCAAGGTCCTTGTCCGCCAGGGCCGGGCGAGGCCACGGAGTCTGGGGAGAACGCAGCAAGGGCACCAAGCTCTGGCCTTCCAGCTCCTTGTGCTCCGGCAGGCCGCACAGCTCGACTAAGGTTGGATAGAGATCCAG
>QIHU01000803.1 GCA_003231035.1 Acidobacteriota bacterium | reverse complement strand
CGATCGATATCGGCCGACGGCAAGTCGATCTTGTTGATCACCGGAATGATCTCCAAGTCGTACTCCAACGCCAAATAGAGATTGGCCACCGTCTGCGCCTCCACCCCCTGCGCCGCATCCACCAACAGCAGCGCCCCCTCGCAGGCCATCAAAGACCGGCGTACCTCGTGCGAAAAGTCGACATGGCCCGGAGTATCGATCAGATTGAGCCGGTACTCTTTCCCGTCGCGCGCCGTATAGGGCAGGGAAATGGTGTTGCTCTTGATGGTGATCCCACGCTCACGCTCGATATCCATCGAGTCCAACACCTGCGCCCGCAACTCCCGCTCATCCACCCCACCACAAGCCTGAATCAACCGATCCGCCAAGGTCGACTTGCCATGGTCGATGTGGGCGATGATGCAAAAATTACGCGTTGAATCCATCGTATGAGAACTCCCCACCGGCACCTTCGCCAGCGAAGGGGGATCCTATACCCATGCCTGTACAGATTGTAAGTTGGATTTACAATCTGTACAGCGGAGATCGTTCACAAAAGCGCTCCGCGGCGAGAGTGCTTCCCAGGACCACGGCCACTCACTAAAGAAGAGAGCCGCAAAGCGGCGAGGTCTCCACAGCCCAGTGCACGCAGACCACCGAGAGCCGAAGGCGCGAGGGCACAAATAACAGACTACCGAGAGCCGAAGGCGCGAGGGTATTCAACACCTCCACCACCAAGGTCCTGCCGCTCTCGCGGCGGAGCATGAGTCCGCGGGCAAGCCCGGCCAAAGTCCTCGACTCGGCCTGCGTAGGAGGAGCGGCGCCTGCTGTCTGAGGAGCGCGAGCGACGAGTTCAGGCGCCGCCCGGAGCAGGCCGACAAGCAGTGCACAACTCCATCACGCGGACGGTCGCGGAGCCGCGAGAGCGGCAGGACCGCCCCCCCTATTCGATGAGCGTCTCAATATAATCCTCCAACTTCGCCACCTCAGACTGGGCCATGTTCAGAAACTGCACCCCAATATTCCAACGCGGCTCTGGACTGTGCGGCTTGGGCCGCACAAAGGTCACCCGGCCCGGGGTTTCGATCTGCGTCTCGCCAGGCTGGAACGAAAGATCGAAGCGAGAATCGATCGCCATCTCCATCAAACTCTCGATCAGCATGCCCGACAAGCTCAGCCGCTTGACCGAGAAATTGCGCTGCTCCTCGAGATTGACCGGTTCGATGCCGCCACCATCGAAGCGACCGAAGACCCGAGTATGGGGCTCGACCACGATGTGATTCTCCATAAAAGTCAGCAACTCGCGCGCTTGCGCGGTCAGCACTTCGGAAAAGCGCAACCCCACCCGATAAATCGGTACCACATCGCCGTTGGGACGCTTGATGGTGCGCGCCAAGTTGCACCAACGAGCTTCCACGGGCAGACTCATCGGCTCGTCGCCGGTCGGCAGGCACAGCGCGTACTCTGCTCCGGGCTTCAGCTTGTTCGCGGTCTCGATCGCCATCCCTGTCAGGCTGAGATTCAGCACGTTGGCATCCATCGACACTTTCAAGCTGCCACGAACGCCATCGACGTCAAAACGTCGAAATCTCCTACGCTCATCCGGGCTCAAGAACCTTGGCATCGTCTCTTCACTTCACTTCGCTGGTTGAGGTTGCGCAGTCAGGTTGGGGGTGGAACAGATCGGCTCTGACCCTTGATTACACCCCGGTCCTGACGGAGAGTCAAATCGTCAAATATCTCTAGCCTTACACCTCGGGAAGGCAACCACCCTACAAGCGAATTCACCGCCGACGGACACCGCCCACGGGAAATGTCGCACTGCCATTTCCAGAGATTCTTAACCCTCGCCTCCGCTTCGAAGGAAGAGCTGGAGGAAAGCCAACAGATCGCAGTAGACTCCTACCCTGAGGAGGCACTCTAATGTGCGGCCGTTACACTCTTACCGCTTCGGGCGACGCTCTGGCCGAAGAATTCGACCTCAGTCGAGAACCCGAGATCGAAGCTCGCTACAACATCGCTCCCACCCAGGAGGTGGCGGTGATTCGTGCCACGCCCAACGGTCGCGAGCTGGCACGACTGCGCTGGGGGCTCGTTCCGAGCTGGGCCAAGGACCCGTCGATCGGCAACCGGATGATCAACGCGCGGGCCGAAACGGTGGCGGAGAAACCCTCGTTTCGCGCCGCCTTCAAACGCCGCCGATGTCTAGTACCCGCGGACGGATTCTACGAATGGCAAAAACTGGCTGACGGAACCAAGCAGCCCTTTCACATGCGGCTCAAGAACCGACGGCCGTTCGCCATCGCCGGTCTGTGGGAGCGCTGGCAGAGCGAGGATCCGCAAGAAGCGCCCCTGGACTCGTTCACCCTAATCACCACCGAGGCCAATGCCTTGACCGAGCAAGTCCACCACCGCATGCCGGTGATTCTCAGCGGCCCGGAACGGAGAACCTGGCTAGACCCCAATCAAACTGACCGAACCTGCCTCGAAGATCTGCTCAAACCCTACGCTCCGGAGGCGATGGAGATCTTCCCGGTCAGCCGCTTCGTCAACCGCCCGCGGAACGACTCACCACGCTGCATCGAAGCGGTGTAGTTGCCGGGTAGCTAGCGAGCGGCCCGACGCGGCGAGTCGCTGAAGCTTCCAGCCCTGGGATTGTTCCGCTTCGCATCGGGACACTCACTGGTCGCGGCGGCCCCAGTCTGGCTCGGCGCGGCCTTCGCCATCTTCTCGGCCCGCACCTTGCCCAACTCCAGGGCGTGCAGCTTCGCCGCCGTCTTGGGACAGCCCTTTTCTTGCACCGCCAAGGCGGCGCGGCTAGCTAGCGTCTCGGAACCTGCTCCCAGCGAGAAGCCAAACAGCAGCAGCAAGCCCGCCGCTAAGCAGGCTCGCTGGATCGCCGGTCTCCGCAGAGCCGCCGAACCCATCTTGCGGTCACCAGAAAGGATGCGCTCAATACGACGCCGGAAGTTCGAGGCATGGGCCGACGAGACACCGGCCAGCCGCAAGCCAACGCCGAATCGAACCGCCTTGAGCAAACCCCTGACGTAGGGTTCAGGCCCGCCGCACAACTCCACGACTTTCTCGTCGCAAGCTTCCTCGCGAGCAGCCAAGAGGCGCCGGTCCAGAACCCACACCAGGGGATGGAACCAGAAGAGGCAACACAACACCATGTGCAAGCTGGCCACCAGGTTGTCCCAGCGCCGGATGTGGACCATCTCGTGCAGGAAGATCGCCTCGAGTTCCGTCTCGCTCAGATGGGTCGGCATGCGCGCCGGAAGGACCAACAGCGGGCGCCAGATTCGC
>QIHU01000667.1 GCA_003231035.1 Acidobacteriota bacterium | reverse complement strand
CGGGGTCGATGGCGATGTTGTGGGCTTCGTCGATGCCGGTGTAGTGCGCGGTCTCGGTGAAGACGAGCGGCGGCGCGACGACAGTGCGCAGCGTGGTCAAGTCGAACACTTGCATGCCGTGGCCGGAAATGTCAGCGGTAATAAAGGCGTGGTTGGCATACACCTTGACGTCGCGAATGAAGGTGTCGAGGTTATTGTGCGAAGGCAGTCGCCCGAGGACGATAGGGTTGTCGGGATCTTCCAAGCTGACAAAAACCGTGCCTTCGCTGGCCACCAATATCGCGTACTCGATGCCGCTCAAGGGGTCTTGCCAACCCCAGTTGTCGGAGACGTTGGAGGTCCCGAGCTGGGCCACCGTGAGGTGGGACATCAACGTCACGTTGCTACACGGGTAGCCTTGAACCATACCCGCGACGCAAGGCTCACCGGCGACGAGCGGCCCCGCCGACGACCACGCACACACTACCCACGCAAACCACTTTCGCATCCACACCTCCTAGAGCAGGGACTTTCGAAATCGAAAGACGCACCGCGTGGAGGCTAACATTTCATGAGGTGCACGTTGGTGCCAAAAGTGGCGATGGTGTCTAGGGCACCGTCACGCTCCAGCCGCCTAAGCTACCCGACTCGAAACCGTCGGCGAAGATCCCTTCGGGAGTGCCGCACAACGGTGGCGGGAAGCCGTTCGTGCAGGGGAGACTGGTGGCCTGGCTCTCGGAGATGTTGTAGATCTGCCAGGCGGGTTGGCTGGTGAGCAGCAGGCCGCTGGGGTCGCGATCCACCACGCCTATCCAGCCTTGCGCAAACGGATCCAGGGGAGAGCCGGTGGAGGTCCCTAAGTCGAGGATCAGCCAGCCGCTGTCGAAGGGGGTGGGGATATGCGGGTCGACCTTCACTCGGCCCGCCTCGATGGAGAACGGCGTTGCTAGAATGGGTGTATTGGGAGGCGAGATGACCGAGCCATCCGGGATCTCCGGGTTCTCTTCGCGGTCGAAGAAGACCATCTGGTTGGTGGCCAGTCGGAACCAGGAAGGTGTCGAGCCGCAACTGATCGGCCCTTGGTTGGCGTGGCTGTCGCGCCAGTAGATAAACTCCGTGGTCGCGGTGACGTACGGGGCGGCGACGGTACTGGCTAGTGGCTCGCGATTGTCGGTGCCGCCCGAATAGCGGGCGTAGAAGGTATACCTGCCTGGGGCGGTCCGGGGATCGTCGCTCGAGGCCTCGATATGCACCGCCGGACCGCCGTGGGCTAGACCGCTCGTCTCCTCCCAAATGCGGTAGGAGCCCAGCAGCGCATTGACGTTGTTGGCCACCCCGGTGCCGCCGTCGGCGAAGTAACCAGGGTCGCTCGGACGGTCGAGGGTACAGGCGCTGACATTGTCTACGGTGATGTAGCCGCGCGCCACGATGTCGTTGTAGTCGCTACCGCTACAAGAGCCGCCGAAGAGGGGTGAGCCTTGGCCGGTATGGGCGCTGTCGATATGGTTGATTAGGGCAGGCGGTAGGGCCGGTAGGGGCAAGAGAGAATTGCAGCTAACGGAGCCGGGACCCACCCCGGTGTCAGGGTTGGTGACCGCCGAATAACTTCCGACATTGCTGATCGCCGGGTTGACGTGCGAGGTCGCGGGTAAAGAGCCAGCGACAAAGAGGCCGCGCAGATCGATGTCCATGACGTCGAAGCCGGTCAGGTAGGCGTTGAAGCTGAGGGTCGGCACGGACCAGTTGGTCCACAGCGTAATGTTGACAATGGCTGGGACGTCGCCCGCGTTCGAGATCGAAAACAAGGTGTTCACACCTTGCGGGTCGGTGAGGTCGACCTCGAAGTAAGGCAGGAGCAGGGTGGCGGCCGGCACGGTGTCGAGGGTGCCGATCTCGGCACCGGCTGGTTGGAGGCCAGCGACCACAAGGAGGCCGGCGAGGAGGAGCAAGGCGCGATGCGATGGGCCGCGGTGGCTGGCATGGATTTGACGGCTCATCGGTCGCTACCTCCTTCCTGTTCGCGAGTGGGTTTGCTGGCCCCCGCGGGCAGGGCCGCTGATCTGGGCGCGGTGCCGTCGAGGCACGGCTGGGAGTCCCCGGTAGGGCAGGGCAGCGTCGTTCCAGACGGTGCGCTGGCGTTGTCGAGGGCATAGCCATCTTGGGAGACCCCGAGCCCGAAGGGGGAGACCACCGTCATCCACGACTGCGCGGTCGATCCAAAAGCGGGCAGGCCGCCGGTGTCGACGCCAAGACTGGAGAAAATCCAACCTTGCGTGGGGACGGTCGGTAGCTCCGGTGAGCCCACCTGAACTCGGGAGGTCGCCAGTGGGAAGGGCAACAGTCTGGGGGTGGCAGGAGTCTGCGGATTCTCCTCCTGGTCGAAGATTACGAGCTGGTCCTGCCCCAGCGGTGCCCAGGAAGGTACGGTGCCGCAGGCGACCGGGCTCCCTGCCAGCTTCGTATCCCGCCAGACAAGCAGGTCGGTTTGGTCGCTGACGTAGGGGGCAAAGAAGGAGGTGGCCAGTGGCTCGCGGTTGTCAGCACCCGCGGAATAGCGAGCGTAGAAGGTGTAGTCGCCAGGGCCGGTGCGCGGGTCGTCACTGGAGGCTTCGATGTGGACCATGGAGCCAGCGAATCCCGTGCCAGCGCTGGGGTCGAGGAAGCTGAATGAGCCGAGAAGGACGTTTTCATTGCTGGCGGCGCCGTTGCCGCCGTGGATGAAATATCCGGGGTCGGTTGGGAAGTCGAGAGTACAGAAGCTGACGTTGTCCACGGTGATGTAGCCGCGCGCCACGTTGTCGCCGTGATCGGCACCGCTACAGCTACCGCCGAAAATCGGCGAGGCTTGGCCGGTGTGCGCGTTGCGAATGTGATCGAGGAGGACATTGGGCAGTCCGGGCAGCGGAAGCTGAGCATCGCAACTGGTCGATCCGGCGCCGACGCCGGTCGAAGGGCTCGTGGGGCTAGAGAAAAATCCCACCGGGCTGATCGTCAGGTTGCTGTGCGAAGTGCCAGGGATCTTCCCTTGATCGAACAGGGTTTTGAGGTCGATCTCCATCAGGTCGTAGCCGGTCAGGTAGGCGTTGAAATTGAGGGTTGCGACGGACCAGTCGGTCCACAAAGTCAAATGCACAATGACCGGGTGTTGGCTCGCATTGGTGACCACAAAACGGGTACTGGAGCCGGGCAGGATCGGTGGCTCGGCGAAGGCGGCCAAGTCGACTTCGAAGTAGGGGAGCAGCAGGGTGGCGGCAGGCACGACGTCGGCGGTGCCGATCACCGCCGCGGCGGGAGCGGTGGCCGAGATTGTC
>QIHU01000110.1 GCA_003231035.1 Acidobacteriota bacterium | reverse complement strand
CGAGGTTGGCGGGCAGGGGTAGGTATCGTATTTCTCTTGCCATACTCCGTATGGACGCAAAACGGGGAGGAAATCGTGCAGCGGGATTTCAGGAGGGGTCATTTCTTGGCGAGATTCTCGACTTTCTCCGAGGTGACTGGTACTGCTCGGACTAGCCACTCGCCGCCTTTCAACTTTGGACAAAGAGCCTCGGGCCGTCCAGTGGACGGCGCCATGGTAACTTCCTAGCATCACTCCTCATTAGTCCCTCACCACGGCCCCCAGCGGAGGCGTTTTCGATGAAGCGACAGGCTCTATTGTCTTGTGCGATGTTCGTTTTTCTCTGTTTGACTGGCACGGCGGTGGGGGGCGCGGATTTGGGGGATGGAGCGGTTTTTCGCTTACCTCCGATCGATAATGACGACTTGTTGACTGAGGATTCTTTGACCGCTGGGCCAGGGGTGGCGCCTCGGTTTGCCTTGCCGGTGGAGGTCAAGATTGATCCCTTCACCTATGGTAGTTGGACAACCCTGAACGACGGTTCGATGCAGTGGCGGCTGGTGGTTTCGTCACCCGGAGCCAAGAGCTTGAACTTCGGTTTCACCCGCTACACGATGCCGCCTGGCGGCGAGCTGCGCATCCATAGCCTGGACAAGGAGCAGACGATTCGCCCTTTCACCGCCGCGGACAACAAGCCGCACGGCCAGTTGTGGACACCACTCCTGCCCACTGCCGAAGCGGTGCTCGAGCTGCGGGTTTCGGCCGAAGGCTATCGCTCGCTGGAACTAGAGTTGACTCACATTGGCCACGGCTATCGCACTTTTGGCGATGTTCAGGAGTCGGGCTCCTGCAATGTCGACGTGATTTGCCCGGAAGGCGACGACTGGCGTGACGAGATTCGCTCCGTGGCGGTCATCAGCACCGGTGGTTCCACCTTCTGTACCGGGTTCATGGTCAACAATACGGCACAGGACTTACGGCCGCTGTTCATGACCGCCGACCACTGCGGTATTGCCGGTAGCGCGCCTTCGTTGGTGGTCTTCTGGAACTATGAGAACTCGACCTGCCGCGTACCGGGTAGTGGCGCCAGCGGTGGCGGTGGCGACGGTTCTCTGGCGCAGTTCCAGACGGGGTCGACCTTGTTGGCCACCAGCAACCCTTCGGATTTCACCCTCGTCGTCCTGGACGACGCACCGGACGAGGTCTGGAACGTGCACTGGGCCGGTTGGGACCGCTCGGGTAACGATTTTCCCTCGTCGGTCGGCATTCACCACCCCAGCACCGATGAGAAACGGATCAGTATCGACAACGACCCGACCAGTACGACGAGTTACTTAGGCTCTTCCGTCCCGGGCGACGGTACGCACATTCGGGTGCTCGACTGGGACCTGGGTACGACGGAAGGTGGTTCTTCGGGGTCGCCGTTGTTCAACCCGGCGCACCGGGCGATCGGCCAGCTACACGGCGGCAATGCCGCTTGCGGTAATGACACGGAAGATTGGTACGGCCACATCGCTGTCTCGTGGGAAGGGGGCGGTACGCCGGGAAACCGGCTGCGCGACCACCTCGATCCGGCGGGGACCGGTACCATGTTTATCGACGGCCGCGATGCTAGCGCCATCGGCGTGGCACCCAAGCAGGTCGACGTGTGTGCCCCGGATGACGCCCTCTTCGCTCTGACGGTCGCTCAGATCGGCGGTTCGTCGTCGTCGGTGACTCTTTCCGCGACCGGTCAGCCGGCGGGGACGGCCACCGCTTTTTCAGCCAATCCAGTGGTTCCTCCGGCCACCAGCACGCTGACCATCTCGAACACCGGCGCGGCAGCCGCCGGGAGCTATGCCATCGACATCAGCGGCACTAGCAGCGGCGGCACTGAGATGGACAGTGCCACGCTGCGAGTCTTCTCGGGCGTACCCCTGGCGCCAGGCTTGACGGCACCGGTCAACGGGGCACTTAACCAACCGGCGCGGCCGACCTTGAGCTGGACGCCCCCCGCCGGAGGCAGCGACTACACGGTGGAGATTGCCCTCGATGCCGCCTTTACTAATGTGGTGGTCTCCCAAACGGTAGGCGAAACGACCTTCTTGCCCGCCGCGGACTTGGCCACCAACACTTTGCACTACTGGCGCGTCTTGGCCGCCAACATTTGTGGCGCCGGCGGCACCTCTTCGGTGCGTACTTTTACCACTCAGGCCGCCCCCGGCGACTGTTCGACTGGCACCACGGCGGTGGTTGCTTTTGCTGACGATATGGAGGGGGGCGCTCCGGGATGGGTGCACGGCGGTAGCGGGGACACCTGGCACCTTTCGGCGACGCGGACCCACGGTGGGAGCAATTCTTACCTGGCCATCGGTGTCTCTTCGGTGAGCGACCAGCTTCTCGATTCACCGGCGATCTCGTTGCCGGCCACCGGTAGCGCGCTCAGTCTTCAGTTCTGGAACTATCAGGAGATTGAAGACAGCTTCAGCGGTTGCTTTGACTCCGGCGTGCTCGAGATCTCGACCGATGGCGCCACCTGGACCCGGCTCGAAGCCGAGTTGCAAACCGATCCTTATGATGGCGCCGTGGGCGGCGGCTCTTCGAACCCGCTGGCGGGGAGCAACGGTTGGTGCGCCGATCCTCAGGATTGGTTCAGGTCGGTGGTGGACCTTTCCGCCTGGGCCGGCCAGACGGTGCGGTTTCGCTTCCGCTTGGGAACCGACTCGTCGGTCAGCCGCGAGGGCTGGTACATCGACGACGTGGTGGTGCAGAGCTGCGAAGTGGGGGCGTCGGAGATCTTCTCGGACGGCTTCGAGAGCGGCGGTACCTCCATGTGGTCGATCATCACTCCATGAAGGATCTCCTCTCCCAACTCGGCCGCATCGATATCTATTGGCTCGACCAGATCCTGCGCGGCCACATCGTAGGCGGTATGCGGATTCTGGATGCGGGGTGTGGAGGCGGCCGCAATCTCGCCTTTCTGATGGGGCACGGGCTCGAGGTCTTTGGGGCCGACCAGAAGGCGGCGGCGATCGACTCGGTGCGCCAGCTGGCGGCGCGGCTGGCCCCACAACTACCGTCTGAGAATTTTCGTGTCGAGCCTCTCGATGCCCTGAGCTTCGCGCCAAAGAGTGTCGAAGCGGTGATTTGTAGCGCTGTTCTCCACTTCGCGCGGGATGAGGAGCACTTCCACAAGATGGTGGACGGGTGCTGGAAGGTCCTGGCTCCAGGAGGCCTGTTTTTCTGCCGCTTAGCCTCGTCGATCGGCATGGAGGAGCGCGTGCGCCAGATCGAAGGGCGACGCTATGCCCTGCCCGATGGCTCCGAGCGATTCTTAGTCGATCAAACGATGCT
>QIHU01000150.1 GCA_003231035.1 Acidobacteriota bacterium | reverse complement strand
TGGTGGCCGAGGTCTTCGGCGCGGTCCTCGGCGGCGAGCGCGCCGGAGCCAGCGACAGCTTCTTCGAGCTGGGCGGTCACTCCCTGTTGGCCACCCGCGTCGTCGCCCGTCTCGAGCAGGTCTTGGAGCTGGAGGTCCCGATCCGCCAGATCTTCGAACACCCCACTGTCGAAGGGTTGGCAAGATGGATTGACGAGCGCCGCCGTCGGGGGGATTCGGCCCCGGTCGCTGGGCCGATCCTTCCGCTGGACCACGAGGGTGCGGTGGCGCTCTCTTTCGCGCAGGAACGGTTGTGGCTACTCGATCGGCTCATCGGCTCGAACCGGGAAACCCGGCGTACCACATCCCGGCCTCGTTGCAGCTGCGCGGAGAGCTGCGCGCCGCGGCCTTGGCGGAGGCCCTTGGGCAAACGGTGGAGCGTCACCAAGCCCTGCGTACCCGCTTTGAGTTGTCCGCCATCGGCGAGCCTCGGCAGAGGGTGTCGCCTTCCCCGCGCTGGCGCGCCTTGCTGCCGGCGGTCGATCTGAGCCGCCTTCCCACCGAGCGGCGATCGGTGGCGGTTGCGGCCTTAAGCGGGCGGGACTTCCGGTTCGCTCCTGCGCGCCACTTTGGTCCGCATCGAAGGGCAACGCCACGTCCTCTTGCTCAACGTTCACCACATCGCTTCCGACGGGTGGTCGAGCGCTATTCTGGTGGCGGAAATCTCACAGCTCTACGCCTCGCTGGTGACCCGCGATCCAGCCGCGAAGGCCGCCCTCCTCCCTGATCTACCGGTGCAGTATCGGGACTTTGCCGTGTGGCAGCGCGGCTGGTTGCGCGGGTCGGTGCTCGATCGCCAGGTCGAATACTGGAACGGCCACTTGGACGGGGCCCCGACGGTGCTGGAGCTGCCGACCGACCGGCCACGACCGGCGCGGATGAGCTATCGGGGCACCACCCGCTCCCTGCCCCTATCGCCGCGACTCGCCGCCCAACTGCGCCACTGCGCGAGCCACGAGGGGGCGACCCTCTTTATGCTCTTCTTAGCTGGCTGGTCGACGATCCTGGCTCGCTGGAGCGGACAAGAGGACCTCTTGATCGGCTGTCCGATCGCCAACCGGCAGCGCCATGAGGTCGATGGGCTGGTCGGCTTCTTCGTCAATACCCTCGTCTTGCGAACCCAGCTGAACTCGCGGACGAGCTGGCGACAGCTCCTCAGCGAGGTTCGTACAGCTGCTCTGGCCGGTTATGCCCATCAAGATCTTCCCTTCGAGCGTTTGGTCGAAGAGGTGGCGGATCGTTCGCTCGACCGCTCGCCCCTCTTCCAAGCAGCGCTCCTGGTGCAGAACATGCCGAGCGCGGCAGTGGTCGACGAGTCCGGGCTGACCCTGGAGCCGTTGGCGACCGCGACGACGACCGCCAAGTTCGATCTGATGCTCGGCATTCAAGAGGTGGGGGCCGGGATGGAGGCGGCGGTCGAGTACGCCACCGACCTCTTCGACGCCACGACTATCGACCGCCTCGGCGGCCGGTTGACGCAGCTACTCAGCGCCGCCATCGCCGACCCCGAGCGGCCGTTGAGCGAGTTCTCGCTGCTCAGTGCCGCTGAATGCCATCAGTTGAAGGTCGAGTGGAACGATACCGCCCAACCCCCGGCCGGCGAAGAGAACGCCGACCTCTGGCATCTCGTCGCCTCCCAGGCGGCGCGCACCCCGGAGGCGATCGCCCTGGTTTGCGACGGCCGGTATTTTTCCTACTCCGCCCTGCTCGGTTGGGCCGAGGCCCTGTCGGTCGACTTGCGCGAGCGGGGAGTGGGGCCTTGGGAGCGGGTGGGAGTTCGGCTGGCGCGCAGCCCCGAGCTGGTGGTCTCGCTGCTCGCCGTCCTCGCCGCGGGCGGGGCCTATGTGGTGCTCGATCCGGCCTACCCAGTCGATCGGCAAGAGTTGATGCTCAACGACAGCGGCGCACGCTGGCTGCTCAGCGACGACGCCGAGGGGCGCGGCGATGGCTCGCTGGAGGTGCTCTCACCGGGACGGCCGCGACGCGTTGAGCACTCGACCGTGCCAGCCACCGTGGCGTCGAACGACCTCGCCTATCTGATCTACACCTCCGGCTCGACCGGCAGGCCGAAGGGGGTGGCGATCCGCCACGCCAGCGCCGCGACCCTGCTGCGTTGGGCGGCGACGATCTTCACCGCCGAGGACCTGCGCGGAGTGCTGGCGGCGACCTCGTTTTGCTTCGACCTCTCGATCTTCGAGCTCTTCTTGCCCCTCTCGCGGGGCGGGACCGCTCTCTTGGTGGACAACGCCTTGGCCTTGGCTTGGATGGACAACGCCGCGGCGGTAACCCTGGTCAATACCGTGCCTTCCGCGCTCACCGCGCTCCTCACCATGGACGGCATTCCCGCCGGTGTGCGCACCATCAATCTGGCCGGCGAACCGTTGGCCGACACCCTAGCGGCGGAGATCTATCGGCGCACTCCGGCCCGCTTGGTGAATCTCTACGGTCCTTCGGAAGACACCACCTATTCCACCTGGGCGCACGGCGAGAGAGGCTCCGCGCTGGCGCCACCGATCGGCCGGCCGGTGGGCGATACTCAGGGCTACCTCCTGCCACCGGGAGCGCTCCTTGCGGGTAGCGACCGAGTGCAACCCTTGGGAGCGATCGGTGAGCTGTATCTGGCCGGTGACGGCCTCGCCGTCGGCTATTGGGGCCGGCCCGCCGCCACCGCCGAGCGCTTCCTGCCCGACCCCTACGCGAACGGCGACTCGCCGGGCGGCGGTCGGCTCTATCGCACCGGAGATCTGGCCCGCTACACGGTCGACGGCCGGTTGAACTTCCTAGGTCGGGTTGATCATCAGGTCAAGCTGCGCGGTTTTCGTATCGAGCTGGGTGAGATCGAAAGCCGGCTGCTCGATCATTCCTCGGTGGGCGAGGCGGCGGTTCTGGTCCAGAGCGATCCCCAGGGAGAGGGGCGACTGGTCGCTTACGTCGTCTTGTCCCAGCCGGAAGGGGAGGCGGGCCCGGGTGAGGTGGCGGGAGAGGCCGCGACAATCCCTCCACTGCGCGCCTATCTCGCCGAGTCGCTGCCCGAGTACATGGTTCCACTCCATTTCGTGACCCTCGCGGCGTTGCCTTTGACCCCCAACGGCAAGCTCGACCGCAAAGCGCTGGCCGAACTCGATCCCGAGGGTGGATCGGCGATGGCTTCGAGCACCGCCTATCAGCCGCCGGAGAATGCCCTCGAAGGGCGAATCGCGGCCCTCTTCGCCGATCTGTTGGGGGTCGAGAAGGTCTCCGTTCGAGATAGCTTCTTCGAGCTCGGCGCCCACTCCTTGCTCCTCGTTCAGGCGCAAGAGCGGATGGCGCGCGAGCTGGACCAAGAGGTACCGTTGGTCGACTTCTTTCGCCATACCTCGGTGGCCGCTCTGGCCCGCCACCTGGGAGGTGAGGGCGCCGCGGATTCTTTGGACCCCGCGACGACAATTCGCCGACGGAGCCGGCGCCAGGGGAGAGGCCAGGGCGATGAGGCGACCATCGCCATCGTCGGGATGAGCGGGCGCTTCCCCGGAGCTCCCAACATCGAGAGCTTCTGGCACAACCTCCGCGCCGGGGTCGAATCGATCACCCTGGCGAGCGACGAAGAGCTCCTCGCGGCGGGAGTGCCACGGCATCGACTAGAGGACCCCGCTTTCGTGGGCGCCTCGGGACCGCTCGACGACTTCGACCGCTTTGACGCGAGCCTCTTCGGCTTCAGTCCACGCGAGGCTTCGACCCTCGATCCACAACATCGCATCTTCTTGGAGTGCGCCTGGGAGGCGCTCGAAGACGCTAGCTGCGACCCGGACCGCTTCGCCGGGTCGATCGGGGTTTATGCCGGCGCCGGGATGAGTCAGTACTGGAACAACCTGCTCTCCGCGCCCGA
>QIHU01000003.1 GCA_003231035.1 Acidobacteriota bacterium | reverse complement strand
ACGAGCCGAACAGGCCGAAGAACAGTCGCACCTCTATCCTCGTATAGCGTCACCACAAGTTCCCGCCAGCGGGAACTCGAACTCGCCAACACTCACGCCCCAAGACGCGAAGCGGCGAGGTCTCAATAGCGGCACCAAGACCGAAGCAAGAGTCGAGCAAAGCGAGACGCGAGGCTTCAAAAAACGTCAAATGACGAGTTCCCGCTGAAGCGACCCTGAGCCCGCGGGCACCAGCCAGTTGAGGGCACGGATCGGCTCGCGAAGGATCAGCGCCCGTACGTGTCTGAGGCGCAAGCCGAGTTGTGCGGGCGCCCGTAGCGAGCCGACACGCAGTGCACGATCCCAATCGCGGACGACCGGGGAGTGCCGCGGGGACGAGGAGCCCCGTGTTTGCCTCCTACCTCCCACTTCCCATACTGTCCACCGGCCATGACTCCCCAACGCCTGGCCCGCCTCAAGGCCGTTCTCGACCGACGCCAGCCCGACCTCTCGGTGTTGATGGAGAACGTCCACAAGCCGCACAATTTTTCCGCCATCTTGCGCACCTGCGACTCCGTGGGCGCCTTCGAAGCGCGCGCCGTGACCCCCAGCGGCAGGCTCCGCCGTAACCACACCACCTCCAGCGGTAGCGGCAAGTGGGTGCGCTCGCGGGCATTCCTCACCCTCGCTGAGGCCCTCGACGATTTGCGCCGGCACCATCCCGCGGTGCAAGTGCTCGCCGCCCACCAGTGCGCCGAGTCGATCGACTTCCGCCAAGCCGACTACACCCGCCCCACCTGCCTCCTGCTCGGCCAAGAGAAAGAGGGTGTCACCGTCGAGGGAATCGCCGCGGCGGACCGCTTTGTCGAGGTCCCGATGCAGGGAATGGTCGCCTCGCTCAACGTTTCGGTGGCAACCTCCGTAGTCCTCTTCGAAGCCGAGCGGCAACGCCGCGCGGCCGGCCTCTATGACGCCCGCCGACTCGCTCCCGAACTCTACGCCGCCACCCTCTTCGAGTGGGCCTACCCGGATCTGGCCCACTACTGCCAAGAGCACCACCTCGACTACCCACGGATGGATGACGACGGCGAACTGCTCGACCCCCTGCCCATTTGACGTAGCTTCCAACCTCGCCCCACGCAGGCCAACCAATGCCCCCTCCTTCTCCACCCCCCACCCCTGCCCCCAGCCGCGGCCTCATCGCCCGACTGTGGGCGGATCTGCGCCTCGCCGTGGCGGGGACCCATAGCGACTTCACCAGCGGCTCGATCGGTCGCGCCATTTTCCTGCTCTCCGTGCCGATGATCCTAGAGATGCTGATGGAGTCGCTCTTCGCCATCTGCGACATCTTCTTCGTCTCCCGGCTCGGCCCCCAGGCGGTCGCCGCCGTTGGCCTGACCGATTCTCTATTGACCCTCTTTGTGTTCTCGACCGCGGTAGGGCTAAGCATGGCCACTACCGCCATGGTGGCGCGACGCATCGGCGAGAAGAAGTCGGAAGAAGCGGCGACCTCCGCCGTACAGGCCATCGTCATCGGCACCGTTCTCGCCTTAATGGTCGGCATTCCCGGAGCCCTGAACGCCGAGCGACTCCTCGCGATGATGGGCGGTTCGCGCGAGTTGATCGCCGTGGGGGCTAGCTACACCGCGGTGATGGTGGGCGGCTCAATCACCATCTACATGCTGTTCCTGATCAACGCCGTCTTCCGCGGCGCCGGGGACGCGGCGATCGCCATGCGCGTACTGTGGATCGCCAACGGCATCAACCTGATCCTCGATCCCTGCTTGATCTTCGGCCTCGGCCCCTTTCCTGAGATGGGACTGGTCGGCGCCGCTGTCGCCACCACCATCGGCCGCGGCATCGGCGTGCTGCTCCAACTGTGGGCCCTGTTCCGCGGCAGCCGCCGCTTCGCCGTCACCTTCGACAAGCTCAGGATCGTGCCGGCGGTGATGAAGCGCTTGCTCCGGGTCTCGATCGGCGGCATCGTGCAGTTCGCCATCGCCACCTCGAGCTGGGTAGGGCTGGTGCGTATCATCGCGATCTTTGGCGACGCCGCGGTGGCCGGCTACACCCTCGCCCTCAAACTGATCATTGTCGCCATCCTCCCTTCGTGGGGAATGTCCAACGCGGCCGCCAGCCTGGTCGGCCAGAACCTCGGCGCCGGCGAGCCCGACCGCGCCGAAGCCTCGGTGTGGAAGGCGGGGTTCTACAACACCGTCTTTCTAGTCAGCATCGGCGTATTCTTCATCGTCTTCGCGCGCCAGCTGATCGGAATCTTCACCGACGATCCGGTGGTGATCGGCTACGGTATCGACTGCCTACGATTCGTCAGCTACGGCTATGGCTTCTACGCCTGGGGAATGGTCCTCTCGCAGGCTTTCAACGGCGCCGGCGATACCTGGACACCGACCAAGATCAACCTGTTCTGCTACTGGCTCTTCCAGATCCCCGTAGCCTATTTCCTAGCCGTCCACTTCGGCATGGAAGCCCGAGGCGCCTTCATCGCCATCACCGCCTCCGAAGGACTGCTGGGCTTGGTGAGTTATTTGGCGTTTCGGCGTGGACGGTGGAAGACACGAGAGATCTGAGGTCGGCCAGCCGCGCACCCGCTTTTCCTTTTTTGGGGTCCTTTCGCGAAGGACCCCTCAGACGAAAAAATGTCATTTTTCGTCTTTCACCCCACACGAGTCCGGCCTAGGCGGCCGGGCTCGCCTCGCGGCTCGCACGCTCCGTTCAGCACCCTGCCCTCCCCAAGACGCGAAGCGGCGAGGACTCAGTGGCCCACCGCGGACAGCGGTACCGAGAGCCGAGCGCAGCGAGGCGCGAGGACGAACAAAACACTCCACCAAAGAGTCCGTCTCTCCCGCGCAGTGGCCTAAGGCTGCGGGCACAAACCAGTGGAGTGCACGGATCGGCTCTCTTCACAAAGCGGAGGTGAATGTTTGAACCCGAAGGGTGAGTTGCGCCGGAGCGTGAAGAGAGCCGACGCGTAGTGCAACCATCCTGCTCGCAGCCGCCCGGCCACTGCGCGGGAGAGACGGACTCGAACCCCCAGCGGGCAGCGTCAATGGATCAACTCCCCCCCAAGCACCCGCACCTGTTCCAAAATGGCCGAAGCCCTGACTCACTGAGAATCTCTCCTAAGCCACCTCGAAATCCAACCCCACATCCAGATTCGGCGCACTATGAGTGAGCCACCCTACGGACATCTGGTCGACCCCAGTTGCGGCAATAGCGGCAACGGTTTGAGGGGTAATGCGGACGCTTCGGTGATGCAGCGCCCCCCCACCCACACCACCGCTTCGGTCAGCCGCCCCACCGACATGTTATCGAGCAAGACGGCGTCCACTCCGAGAGCCAGCACTTCGTCCAGCTGCTCCAGAGTGTCGACCTCCGCCTGCACCTTGACCATGTGACCGACGTGCGCGCGAACCCGTTCAATGGCCAGGCTCAGCGAGCCAGCGATCACCACGTGGTTGTCCTTGATCAAGACGGCGTCGTCCAACCCGAAGCGGTGATTAGTACCGCCACCGGCGCGCACCGCGTATTTTTCAAGCGCCCGTAGCCCGGCCGTCGTCTTGCGAGTGCAGACCACATGGGCCGCCGCCTTGCCGGGCCGATCGACCAACTTCACCGCGGCGACCAACTCGCGGGTCAAAGTGGCAATGCCGCACAGACGGC
>QIHU01000494.1 GCA_003231035.1 Acidobacteriota bacterium | reverse complement strand
GATTCCGGCGGGGCGGGCGGGTGGAGGGGGCGGGACTGGAGCCGAGCACGGGGACGGGGGCGGTGGTGCGGGGGCCGGCCCCGCGCGCAGCCGCGCAAGACCCGCCACCGTCGGGAGGTCCGGGGGAGCCCCCTTCGAGGGGGCGGACGGGAGGCCCGGCGGTGGGAGTGCAGCCGTCGGCCGAGCTCGCCGAGGAGGCCCGCGGCGGGGCCGCTCCCGAAGCCAATCCGGTCCCGGCACCTCGACCGCTCGCCCCAAGTTTCCATAACGCCAGAGCGTTATGGAAAGGCCGTAGGCCCAAGCCGGGGTGCGTTATGGAAAGGCCGTAGGCCCAAGCCGGGGTGCGGTGAGGGCGAGGTCGGATAAGGCAGCCTTATCGGACAGCGCAGATTGCAAGGGACGTGACGGCGGGGGCCGGCGCGGCCCTTGCCGTAGCGGCTCGCCCGTGCCCTTAAGGGACACCGCCCCCCGGCGCCGCTTGGGGGGAGCACCCGGAGCCACGGACCTTGCCCTACCGGGTAGCCCCGCCGCGGGCCGGTGGCCAGAGTGTGCGGACGTTGAGAGACACGCGGCCGGGCCGGGGAGGGCGGGGGTGATCTCGACAAACACATCCCGGAGGCTGCGCGCGCAGCAGTGGAAGACGGCGCAGCCGGCTGGAGCGCGAGCACGTAGACCCCGGTCGATTTTTTCTTCGGGAGGGGGACCCTCGGTGCAGGTAGGAAATCAGATCTTCGGAATACCGAGATCCTTGCAGATCTTCCAAGCAAGCTGGTTGACGATCTCGGTATGGCGCGGCACCGTGCTGACTTGGTGGTTGTCAGGGTTCCAGTACACGGTGTGGCTACCGCCTTCGCGCAGTAGCTCGCAGCCATGCTTCTTTAGGTGCTTGAGGAGCTGGCGCCGTTTCATCCGACCGACACCAGCAACTCCTCTCGCCTCACCTCGTGCCCTTCGGTACGCCGCCGGGTCAGCTCGCGGTTGGCCTCCAGAATGAGCTGGATTGCCTCTTTGAGGTTCTCCCTGGCTTCCTCGAGAGTTTCGCCCTGAGTGTTGGCGCCGGGCAATTCCTCGGTGAAACCCATCCACGCGTTGCCGACCTGCTCAAAAACGGCTGTGTAGCGCACGTCCATTGCTGCTGCCTCCTCGATTCATTGTAGCGGACCGACACTCGGGCAGTTTGGAAAGGCGGCTTGAGCCGCCGGGCCAAGCTGCGTTTCACGGGGTGAGATCCCAAGAGCGAGGCTCACCGCAGCCGTCGCGGCACCCACGAGCGCAGCGCGTCCTCACCCGGCTCCTCAGCGATCTCCTCGGCTACCTCCGCCTCGAGCGTCGCTCGCAGCTCTTGCGTCTCCGCCTTCCGCTGCGAGCCTCGCTCTTGGGATCTCACCCCGTGCAGCCCCGCCGTGGGATGCGTTGCCGTGTGGACCTTGCGGAGTTGATCGATTGAAACCCGCGTGTAGATCTGCGTCGTCTCCAGTTTCGAGTGGCCCAGCATCTCCTGGATGAAACGGATGTCCGCCCCACCCTCGAGCATCAGCGTTGCCATCGAGTGGCGAAACAGGTGACACGAGCCAGCTCGCTTGCGCACTCCCGAGGCCCGGATCAGTTTGGTGACCTCATGACCCAGCCCACCGGGGGCGAAACGCACCCCTTCTTTGTTGACAAACAAGGCCCACTCATCGGCGTGCAGCACCAGAGACGGCCGCACCTCTTCGAGGTAACGCTGCATCCAGACAAGCGCGCGCTCACCCACCGGTACCACCCGGTCCTTGTTCCCTTTGCCCTGACGGATCGTCACCACGCCGCGGTCAGTATCCACGTCGTAGAGGTTCAGATGGGTGATCTCGGTGCGACGGATGCCGGTTGAAAACAGCAGCTCCAGCAAGGCCCGATTGCGCAGCCCGAAAGGGGTGTGCACGTTGGGAGTGGCCATCACCTGTTCCGCCTCCGCCAAACTGAAACCCTCGATCGGCAAGCGTACGACTTTCTTTGGGAGTTGCAGCTCCGCGGCCGGGTTGTAGAGGATGTAACGCTGCTGAGCCATCCACTTGAAGAAACCCCGCAGGAAGCTCAACCGGGTGATCTGGGTGCCCACCGCCAAGGGCCGGCCGTCCGGCCGGCGATAGTGGTACAGCCATCGTTGGTAGCGATCCATCATCGCTCGCGTGACCTCAGTGGGCCGAGTTACCCCGCGCTCGGCGCACCACTTCCCAAAGCGGCGCAGCACCGAGTCATGGCTGTCTTGACTATGAGGCGAGTACCCGTGCACGTCGCGCCACTCAAAGTAGCGCACGATCAGCACCTCAAAACTGCGCGCGTCGCGGGGATCGCCAATCGGCTGTTTCTTAGGCCAGCGAGGCATCAGGACACCTCCTGAGCCACACCTCGCCTACGACGGCCCTCTACGTACGACGGCCCCGTTTCTTGATGCTCCAGATGTGCGTTTTTCGGGGTTTTCGCCGCTTTTCGCCGTAAGTCCTTTTCATTGCTAGAACTTAACCCACCCCGACCACCCCCCGACACCCCCCCGACCAGGGGCCGACCGGGGGGCGCCTTCTCAGCTTTCAAACCCGACCGGGGACCCTTTTGCCCCGACCGCTTTCTGTCGTAAGTGGTCGTTTTCAGCCGTTCGACGTCGATCAGACCCGGCAAGAGCGGCGCATCGCCGCCATCGCCAGCAGCCAGCAGAAGCTCGTAGACGTAACTCTGGCCCCGCCCTCCCTGATGTACCAGCACGTACTCCAGCTCTTCCAGCCGCTTCAAATGGACCTTGAGCTGCGTGTCGCCCCAGCCCATCGCTTCGCGCACTTCCCGGCGACTAAAGCGGAAATGACAACGCTCCATTTCCAGCCGCTCGCACGCCTCGCTCACCATCGCATCCAGCAGCCCCAGCAAGACCCGAGTCTGTGGCGGCAGTTCGTCTAGCGAGCGGCCCAGCACCTCGTGCGCCAGCCGGTTGGCCGTCTCGATGTCGGCCAGTGTGACCTCGATGTACTCGATCTCCTGGCCAGCCACCGAGGCGCGTTTTACTTCTCGTTGGTGCTGATGCAACAAAGCAATCGTGTCGATCAGCGTCAGGTACTTCTCGTGGTCGCGGCGTGTCCTGATCTGCGCATCCGAAAAGGTCAGCTCGGGAGCAAACGGATTGACCACTGCCAGAGGCACCAGCAAGCGCTGCGCGTTGCGGTGCAAGGCCACCACCGCATCACGGCCCGTGCGCGCCACCAGACCGTCGAGCGTGCGCCGCTCGCGCTGGAGCTTGTGAATCGCCCGCGTCTGCTCCCGTGCTTCGTCCACCGAGAGCACCAGGCACCGATTCAACAGCTCCTCGTCCACGTCAATCGCCGTGGTGGTCAAGAAGATCATCACCGGACCTTCGACTCGGTACTCGTGCGTCACCAGTCGGCCGGTGGCCGGGTCCTTGCCCGTGGAAGCAATCGTCAGCTCGCCCTCACTCTGCAAGAGCTTCAAGGCGTAGCTCGCCCGCTCCGCGCCCTCCTCTTCGACGATGGCCAGGATTTTATGTTTCAGATTCTCCTCGCCCATGTAGAAGAGCGACTGACCCGTCATCGCCGAATACTGCACCCGCTCCTCCGCTGGAAACATCCCCAGTACCGCATCCATCAGGCTCGACTTGCCCGCTGACG
>QIHU01000540.1 GCA_003231035.1 Acidobacteriota bacterium | reverse complement strand
GTGGAAGCGTCGGCCTTGCCCCTCAGGTCTCTTCTTCTGGTCGCTGGACCTGACTTCGCAAGCCGCCGCGCTCGCCGTGGGGTCGGAGCGCTCCGGTGATCTCGCTCGCTGGCCTCCTTGTGGGAGGTCGCGAACACTCACCTCTCTCCCAAGGAGAACCCATGAAGCAACGCAGCACACTGACCCTGGCTCTCGGCCTGATCGCATTGGCGCTAGTCTTCGCTGTTCCAGCAATCGCGCAGGGCGGTATCGGGACCGGTCCCCATGTCGCTCCCGGACAGATTGGCCCTGTAATCCAGATCTCAGCCTGCAATATCCAGATCTTCCCACCGCCGCTGTGTCAGCTAGGCACGGCCGGTATCGATATCTTTCTCGGTACGGCTGGCCAGGATTGCTACAAGGGCCGGGGGGGTGACGATGACATTCGCGGTTTTGGTTCGCGCGATGACCTATTCGGTGGCGACGGCAACGATTACATCCTTGGCGGTGGTGGTGCTGATTGCCTGAGGGGCGGCAATGGCTCGGACATCATTCTTGGTGGCCGTGGCAATGATGACATCCGGGGCGAGGGCGGCGACGACATTCTGCTCGACGGGCAGGGTGGCACCGACTTCGTCAACGGCGGTGCGGGCAACGACCCCTTGTGTTTCGCTGAGACGATCACCAACTGCCCGTAGTTCCATTTCGCTGATGCCGTGATGTGCGCTGGGTAGTGCACACCAGAAGCATCCGCTCTTCGGCCCGCGGCGGGACGACCGCCGCGGGCACTCATTCGTTGCATCTGTCTCGGTAGGTTCCTTCTCCGCGCCTTGCCCCCGTTCCCGGTGATGGTGCGAGTGTCCACCCGGTATCGACCCACCTCAGGAGAGCCATTCCATGAACCGGCCATCTCGAATTCTCGCCAGCTTTCTCCTCTACTTCCTTGCCGTGGCTTGCGTAACCACGATGGAAGCGAGTGAACCCACACCTATACAGGGGACTGTGCTGGGTCCTGGCGGTATCGAGCTGGTGGGGGCCTCTGTGTCGGTCTATCGCTCACCGTCCAACTATGAGGTCCTGAGGGAGCTGCTCGGTGACGCGCCTCCACCGGCACCGGTGGCGGTGGCGCAAACCGATACCGGGGGCCGATTTGTCCTGGAGGTTTCCACCGTCGGAGTTTGGTACCTGGTGGTCGAGGCTACCGGTTTCGTTCCCATGCGCTACGCCTTGCTGCCCGCCGTTGGTGGGGTAGAGCTGCCGGTGGTCACTGTACGTCCAGCACAGGTGACGCCGGTCGAGGTGGTCGACAAAGCGGGTTCTGGCCTCGCTGGAATCGCGGTGCGCGCGGCGAGCGCCAACAACGGTATTTGGAAAGACCCTCCCTCGGTGGGTTGGCGCCCCGCTCCACGGCGAGGGCGCACCGATGGTCAAGGTCGGCTCAGCTTGTGGCGCGGGCAGGGCGAGCGGCTGGATATCTTCGCCTATCCTCCTCGCGGCCTCAGGATTGCCGAGGCGCGAGCGGTGCGCCGCTCGCGCCTGGTTCTAGTGCCGACACTCTCCCGGCGCACCCTCGAAGTGGTCGAAGCAGACGGTAGCCCCGCTGTGGGAGTGGTGGTTGCCCTGGCTGCCGGACAGTGGCCACTGGGGCTGACCGGTCAGCGGGGCCGGCTGGTCGTGGCAGGTGGGCAGGAGGCTGCCCAGGAGCTGTTGTTCTTGACCTCTGACGGTCGGATGATGAGTACAACGCTAGAGGCTGGCTCCGATTCGACAAGAGCTGTATTCCAACTGCCGCCCAAGGCGCCCGTTCGGGGACGGGTGGTGACGGCGGATGGAAGACCGCTGGCCGGTGTGCTGGTTTGGCCCGGGCGGGACCCTGGTCGCTTCGTGGTCACCGACTCGGCCGGGGCCTATACGCTGTCTCGGGTGAGTTCTCAGCGTCTGCGCCTGCAAGCGCACGCACAGGGGCGGCCTCCTCGCTTGCTGACCCTCGAGCCAGCCTCGGGGCCGGTGGCCGTACCGGACCTGGTCCTGAATCCTGGTGGCCGCTTGGCAGGCAGGGTGATCGACGCAGCGGGAGATCCGCTCCCGGGAGCGCGAATCGCGATCTTGACGCGGGGGAAGCAGCAGGCCGCTCTTGGGCTGGATCGCGCTCTGGCCCGTGCGGTGACCGGTCCTGACGGTCGTTTTTCCTTTTCCGCGCTCCCCCGGTTTATTTCCTTGAGCGTTCGGGTTGCGGCTCAAGGTTCGAACTCGGAGGCACTCATTTTGGAGCCGCTTGGAGTTCGCGCCGATCACGAGGAGTTGGTGATCGCGCTGAGCAGCGGCAGGATCGCCTCGGGCATGGTGATCGACAGCGAAGAGCGCCCGATTGCCACCGCTGAGGTTCGTCTCCTTCCGATCGACGTGGATGCGAGGGAAGAGGTGGCGCAGGGAGGTTGGCGGGCGTCAAGCGGAGAGGACGGCCGCTTTGCGGTGACCGGGGTGGAGGAAGGGCTAGTGGATCTTCTGGTGAGCGGCCCTGGATACGCTCCCGCTCGGGTGCGCGGCCTGCGCATTCCACCCGGAGCAGGAGCCTTCGAACTGGGTACGGTAATCCTCGAACGGGGGGTTATCCTGCGGGGACGGGTGGTTGACGCGGCGGGAGAGGGGGTGGCGGAAGCGGCGGTGTGGGGGTCAGCGCAAGCGGCTGCCGCCGGTTCGGCGTGGCTGGTCACTGTGCCAGAAGGTGACGCGGATGCCGTGGCTGGAGCGGACGGCCGATTCACCCTCGACAGTCTGGTGGCGGGAGTGACGATCACTCTGACTATCGACGCACCGGGCTTCTTGCCCCTGCGCCTGGAGCAGCTTTCGCCTCCGCTCGGTGAACCGCTGCACGTCACCCTCCAGCCTGCCTCGCAATTGCCTGGTTTGGTAAACGATGCGGAAGGAGGCGCCGTTGCCGGAGCGCGGATCAGCCTGCACGCTTTGGCTCCCGAGGACGATCCCGCGCAATCATCGAGTAGCCTCTTGCCGGCGGCGCTGCCTCCCCAATCGGTTCTCTCGGACGAGGATGGCCGTTTCCTCCTTGCTGATGTGGGGGAGGGGTGGTTTGAAGTCGAGGCCTTCGCGCAAGGCTTCCAGCCGCCGCCGGCGCAAACTGTTGTAGTGGCGCTGGCCACCGATCCGGCGCCCATCCACTTTGTGCTCCAACCGGGGGCGCGGCTGAGCGGCGCGGTCCTTGATGGGGAGTTGGAACCGGTTGCCGGCGCCCGCGTGCGGGTGGGCCGGTCAGAAGGGCAAGGGCGCTCCGATGAACGGGGCCTCTACCGGGTGGACGGGATCACCCCAGGGAGCGTCAAGGTGGTGGTCGAACACTCTGGCTTCGACCGGTTGGTGCGCGAGCTGGATATCGATGAGGGAGTGACCGAAGCGGAGTTCGTGCTGGAAGGGGGGTACGCGGTTAGTGGCTTCGTGGTCGATGGCTCCGACCTGCCGGTCGGCGGCGCCGAGATTGAGCTGGAGCCTCTCGACTCCGAGACCTCGGCCTCTTACCGAGTCAACGCCGACGAGGCGGGACTCTTCCGCTTCGACCGGGTGGCCCAAGGGGCCTATCAGTTGCGCGGCCGGCGGGGCGGTTTCGCCGAGAGCGAACCGAGAACACGGATCGAGGTTGCTGGCGACGGGGTTGAAGAGGTGGAGGTTCGACTCCAACTCGGAGCTCGCATCGAGGGTGAGATTACCGGTCTCGACTTTGAAGAGTTGGCGCGAGTCGAGGTGGTGGCCGAGGCGCCTGAACGGAGTCAACGGGTGGGCGAGGTCGACTTCGAAGGCCGCTTCGTGATCGCCGACCTGGAGCCGGACGACTGGACCGTGCGCGCCCTCCTCGCCGGTGGGCAGCGACAGGCGCGAGCACGAGTGACGGTGGACCCCGGGGTGCGCACCG
>QIHU01000475.1 GCA_003231035.1 Acidobacteriota bacterium | reverse complement strand
CGAGGATCACTCTCGACTACACTCGAAACACGGCCGAGGTGGGTCAGTTTCAAAACGGTGGACTGGGTCAGTTTCCGAGCGGTGCCAACAGTCGTCCAGAGGCCGCACGGTCGCGCCTCCGGCGAGGATGAACTGGCGCAAGCGCAAAGAAGCTACGCTTTCCGGTGAGAGGATGTGAAGAGCCTCGGTGAGTACGGGTGCGTGGGTGACCAGCGGTTGCCGATGGTTTCGGGGATCGCGCGGTAGGTGGCGTGGTGGCCATCGCGCGGATCGAAGAGGGCGATGATCGGCCCGGTGTCGAGCAGGATCATCGCCTGTGGCGTCGCGTGGTGAGAGATCTTGACTTGCTCAGTGTGTTGAGTAAAAATACTCAACGTAATGAGTAATTCGTACCCACCTCACTTTCAGCGCGAGCAGGTTGAGCTGCTCGCGGGGCGACTTGACGAGCCGCGACGATTCCTGCAAGTCGTGGCGGGCCCTCGGCAGGTTGGCAAGACGACTCTGGTGCAACAGGTTTTGGCGCAATCGTCGGTGGCTAGTGTTTACGCCTCCGCCGATGAGCCGGCGCTGAAGGGTGCGACTTGGCTTGCCGCGCAATGGGAGCGTGCTCGTCTCGTGGCCGAGAGGGCTGGTGAGCCAGGGGCGATATTGGCCTTGGACGAGGTACAGAAGGTTCCCCATTGGTCCGAGACGGTGAAGCGGCTGTGGGATGAGGACACCCGCTTTGGGCGGCGGTTGCAGGTCGTGATCTTGGGTTCGGCGCCTCTCTTGATGCAGCAAGGTCTTACCGAGAGTTTGGCTGGCCGTTTCGAGGTCGTGCGCCTGCCTCATTGGTCCTTCGCGGAGATGCGTGATGCCTTCGGTTTCACCATCGAGAAATACCTGCTTTTTGGTGGCTATCCGGGTGCCGCGCCGCTGGTGGGGGAGGCTGAGCGCTGGCGTCGCTACATCCTCGACGCACTGGTGGAGACGACCATTTCTCGCGATGTCCTTCTCCTCACTCGGGTGGACAAGCCGGCGCTCTTACGGCGTCTGTTCGAGTTGGGCTGCCGCTACTCAGGCCAGGTGCTTTCTTACACGAAGATGCTGGGCCAGCTTCAGGATGCCGGGAACACCACGACCCTCGCTCACTACCTTGAGCTCTTGGCGGGAGCCGGCATGCTGACCGGTATCCCGAAGTACGCTGGGCAGGCGGTTCGCCGACGTGCTTCGAGTCCCAAGCTACAAGTCTTCAACACGGCGTTGCTCACCGCCCAGTCTGGTCTTCTTCCCGAAGCCGCGCGGGCCGATCGAGAGTTCTGGGGCCGATTGACCGAATCCGCCGTGGGCGCACACCTAGTCAACGCGGCGGTAGGTGGGAGCTGTGAGGTCTTCTACTGGCGAGAGCGGAACCGGGAAGTGGATTTCGTGGTGCGGGCTGGTGACGTGGTCGTAGCTTTCGAGGTTAAGAGTGGACGTAGTCCCGCTGCCTTGCCGGGCATGGCTGCTTTCATCAAGGCATTCGCGGCCACCCGCACCCTTCTCGTGGGTGGGAACGGGATTCCGCTCGAGGAGTTTCTGGGGCAGCCGGTGGAGGCTTGGCTCTGAGAAGTGACAGAAGGGGTGGGAGCGGCGGTTGTCGACGGTCTCGGTGGCCATCCGCCGATCGTCAAGGAGACGCTGCTCAGCCTGTTGCGGGTATCTCTGTTTGGAGGGCTGGCAGTGGAGTTTCGGCAGGTCGATGGTCACCGTCGTGCCGCCGCCAGCGAGGTGCCATCCGTTTCGCAAGCCCTGTGTTGTCAGCGGGTTGCAGGATGGATGGCACTTCTTCCGCGGTCATGTCGAGGTGACAACCCGATCCTGTGGTGATCGAAAGTTAGGTCTCGAAGTCCGCGCGGTCGATGGTGAAAACCGTACTCAGCGATTCGCTCCGTGCCACGCGCGCTCTCACATCGATACCGGGCCCTCTACGCCGCCAGCGCCTCTTTGAGCTCGGTGATCAGCTCTTGCAACATCGCCTTGCCGTCGCCGAAGAGCATCATGGTGTTGTCGGCTTCGAAGAGTTCGTTCTTGATTCCGGCGAAACCCGGGGAGAGGGAGCGCTTGATGACCATGACGGCCTGCGCGTTCCACACTTCCAGCACCGGCATGCCGTAGATAGGGCTCTCTTCGGAGCGTTCGGCGGCGGGGTTGACGACGTCGTTGGCGCCGATGACGAGGACCACGTCGGTCGAGGGGAACTCGGGGTTGATCCGTTCCATTTCGATCAGCTGTTCGTAGGGCACGTCGGCTTCGGCGAGCAATACGTTCATGTGGCCCGGCATGCGGCCAGCGACCGGGTGGATGGCGTAGGTCACCGTGGTGTGGTTCGCTTCGAGCAGGTTGCCCAGCTCACGGGCGGTGTGCTGTGCCTGGGCGACGGCGAGGCCGTAGCCGGGGACAATCACCACCGACTCGGCGTCCTCCAAGACCAGCGCCGCCTCCTCAGCGCTATAGGAGCGCACGTTCTTGTAGTCGCGGGCATCTTCGCTGACTCCACCGCCTGAATCGTCGCTACCGAAGCCGCCGAAGAGCACATGCGCCAGGGTGCGGTTCATCGCCTTGCACATGATCTGGGTGAGGATCAGGCCGGAAGCACCGACCAGGGCGCCGCTGATGATCAGGACATTGTTGCCGAGGACGAATCCGGTCGCCGAAGCGGCCAAGCCGGAGTACGAATTGAGCAGCGAGATCACCACCGGCATGTCGGCGCCGCCGATGGGGATGACCAGCATTATGCCGAGAATGAAGCTGATGGCGGCGAGCGCCAGGCAGGCGGTGGCGGTGGCGGTGTGGCCGGTCGAGAAGAAGCCAAACCAGGCGCTGGCGCCGATGGCGCCCGCGATCAGCACGAGGTTGATCAGGTGCCGACCGGGCAGCATCAGGGGGCGTCCTGAAATTCTGCCGGACAGCTTGAGATAGGCGATCAGGCTCCCCGAGAGGGTCAAAGCGCCGATCAGAATCGACAGGGCGCTGCTCACCGCCGGTGCGCCGCCGAGCAGGGAGGCGACCGATCCCTCCTTCGCCGGTTCGACCACCGCGCGCCACAGAATCGACAGCGAAACCAGTGCCGAGGCGGCACCGCCGAGGCCATTGAACAGGGCGACCATCTCGGGCATCGAAGTCATCGCCACGCGCAGGGCGACGACGATGCCGACGAGACTGCCGATGGCGAGGCCGAGCAGGATCCACCGGTAGTCGACCGTGCCCATTTCGATCAAAGTGGCGATCACGGCGATCAGCATCGCCGCCGCCGCGATCAGATTGCCGCGCCGGGCGGTGCGGACCTTGGTCAGCCCCTTGATGCCGACGATGAAGAGCACCGCCGACA
>QIHU01000554.1 GCA_003231035.1 Acidobacteriota bacterium | reverse complement strand
TGAATCTCTTGACGAACGACCGGCTCGACGCGGTCCCGCCGCGCCGTGTCGTTGAGACCGATCCAGAGGTTGATCGGGCCGCTGTTGGCAATCGCCCAGAGCCCATGACGCCGGTGGTTGGTGGCCAGCGTCGGCCACAGGGTCGCGGCGGCGATAAGCGCGGCGAGACCGGCGGCGGTGAGTGCGTGGCGCAAGCGGTGGGTTGGGTAGCGGCGGTAGGTGACCACCGCCCAGGCGAGGAGCAGCAGCGGCACGAAGGGTTGGAGCAAACTCTTGGTGAGGAGGGCCGACCCCAAGGCCAGGCCGAATAGAAGGCTCGAGGGCCAGCCGCTCCAGCCATGCCTTGACGCTGAAGCCGCGGCGGGAGTGCGACGGGCGATCATCCACACCAGGCTGGTCCACAGGGTGAGGTGGAGGATCTCGGGGAAAAAGAACTGCGCGTAGGAGGCCAGGGGAGGGAAGGCGACGGTCGTCGCGGCGACCAGGTCGGCGGCGAGACGGGCCACGGGCGGTGAAGCCCGCTCTGAGAGAAGGCGGAGGGTGAGGTCGCGCAGCATCCAACCCACCAGCGCAAGGAGCAGGAACTGGATCAGTTGGAGGCGGCCCCATCCGCCTTCGGTACCCACCCCGCAGAAGGCGAGGAAGCGAGGGTAGAGAGGTGGCCACAGCATGTCGTGTTCAACCGGCTGGCCTTCTTGCTCGGCCAGTTGGTCAGTGGCGATCGCACTGGCGGTAGCCAGGTAGCTAGGTTCGTCGCCAATCGGCCGGCGCGGCGAGGGCCAGTGGCTCAGCGCGATCAGCAAGCCATGCACGGCCAGTGCGAAGAGGAAGATCAGAGCGCTGAGGCGGCGGGAAGTCACGGTGGCGGCAGGATAGCCTCCCCGCGCCGAGCGCGGCAAGGCGTCTGGGTCGGCCATGGTAATCTCAACCCTTCGCCCGCCGCCGTTTCAGGGTCTGTTTCCAGGCTCCGACCGTCACGGAAAATCTAGGAGAGCACAATGTGTCGCCGATTCTCTCTCTGGTCTCCCCTCTTCGTTGTCACCTCGATGGTGTCGATGGGTTGTGCCAGTACCGCCGAGCAGCCCCAGACGGCCCGGATGGTGAATACAGAAGCCAGTCCCACAGCCAGTCCCGAAGGCAGCTTTGAGGGCACTGAGGCGGCAGTGGAAACGAAATCCGGTTTGGGTAATACTCTGAAATGGCAGACGGCCACGGAAATCGACAATTTTGCTTTTGACGTCTATCGAGCGGATCTCGAAGAGGGTCCGTTCGTCCGCTTGACCACCACCCCAATCCCCGGGTCGGGCACCAGCGACGTGCCGAGCCAGTATGAATACCGCGATGAGTCCATCGAGCCCAACAAGGCCTACTATTACTATGTCGAGAGCATTTCCACCGGGGGTGTGCGCGAGCGCTTCACGCCGGTTTTCCGGTCCAAGCCCAAGGCTCCCAAGGGAGCGACGGAGGAGGAACAAGGCGGTTAGACGACCGACTTTCCCTGCACTCCTCGCCGCGCCACTCATCCTCGCTATCCTCGCCTCGGTGCCGATCGCCTCGGCGCAGGTCACCACCCAGGGAGAAGGGGCGGCATGGAACCCGCCGTGGGAGTTTTGGAGCGATCTGCGCCGGGTCGCGGTGGTGCCGGTGGACGGCCGCTCGTTACTGCGCAGTAGCCACTGCCTTTCCGGCTGCCGCAAGGATCGCCACTCGGCGGGAGACGAGCGCTACCTGCGCCGCGACGGCAAAGAAGGGGTCCTCTTCGAGGAGGCTGGGCCGGGAGCGATCACCCGCATCTGGATGACCTCCAGCGTCGGTACGGGGGTCAGCGTGGCGATCGATCCCAGCATCCGATTGCGGATCTACTTTGACGGCGAAGCCACGGCGCGGATAGACATGCCATTGGCGCAGCTGTTCAGCGGCCAGACGGCCCCCTTTACCGCCCCTCTGGTGGGCGACCGGCTGACCTCCAGCGGTGGGTTCTTCAGCTATGTCCCGATGGTGTACCAGAGTGGTTGCCGGGTTACCCTCGAGGGGGCCGACCAGACGGCCCTCTGGTTCCAGTTCAACTTTCATCGCTTGCGCTCCGATCGGCAACTCGCCTCCTTCGTCGGCGATGAAGATTTGAGCCGCCTACGCCAACTGCTGGCCGCTCCGGGGGTCGACCCCTGGCTCTCGCAACCCGACTACCCAGCCGGTACCATCACCGAGGAGACCCGGGAACTGATTCCCGGAGAGCTGACGCCGATTTTCGTCGCCGCGGGCTCGGGGTTGATCGATTCCTTCAAGGTGGACCTGGCGGTGTCCGCCTGGTCGGCAATCGAGGTGGTGATGCGCTTCGATGGCGAAGTTACGGTCACCCTACCGTTGGCCGACTTCTTCGCCCTGGGCGGCGTCGACCCAGGAGCGGCTGGTGAACTTCCCACCCGCTCTCTCTTTCTGGGGCTGGACTCCCTCGACCGGCTTTACAGTTACTGGCCGATGCCCTTTGATTCGGACGCCGCATTGTGGCTGCGCAACGGGGGCAGCGAGGTCGTCTCGGTGACCTACGGCGTGCGCCAGAGCGCCCTTCCACCCTTGCCCGACAGCGGCCGCTTCGCCATCTCGACGAATCTCGCTTCGCCGACCGCCGTGGGCGCGCAAGTGGAGGTGTTGACCATGCCCGGCGCCGGCAAGTGGGTCGGTCTGTTCGCGGAGATAGGTTCCGTGGACGGTTCCGGTGGTCTCTATCTCGAAGGGGACGAGCGGATCTATCTAGACGGTTCCGCCCATCCCGCGTTGTACGGAACCGGCTTGGAGGATACCTTCAACGCCGGCTTTTATTTCGATCAGGGGCCCTTCGGCAGAGCGTTGCACGGCCTGGAATTTCAACGCCAGGTGGCTGGGCCGGTGGCCATGGAGGAACGGGCGGCGGCCTACCGGTGGATGCCGGCGGAGGGTATCTCGTTCGGCAATGGCATTCGAGTTGGGATCGAGAGCGGCCCCACCGGGACGACTCCCATGTACGCCCGCACGGTGGCCTACCACTACCGATCTACGAAGCCGGCGCTGGTCGCGGTCGACTTCCTGGACTTGGCGAATCCCGCTTCTCGGGCCGAGCACGACTATCAAACCACAGGCGCCGCCGTAGCCTACTCGCTACGCGGTTTTTTTGAGGGAGAACCGCCGGTCGCGCTCTCCTCCACCGGCTTGCGGCGGCCGGCGGGGTCGTCATCGGTCTTTACCTTCGACGCGACCGGCTGTGTGGACGGCCTCTTGCTGCGCCGCCGCTTCGACGCCCTCCACGGTGGTCAAGCGGGTGAGATTTGGATCGATGGGCAGCGCGTGGCCGAGCTGGCTGGCGTGGCCGCCAATCCCGACCGCAGGTGGCGCGAGGTCGATCTCTACCTGCCGCCGGTAGCCTCGGGGCAGCTAGCGGTGGAAGTGCGCTCCGCCCCGGTGAGCAAGCGTCGCCGTTTCTTACGCCGCCGGGTGGTCACCGACTTCACCGAATTTCGCTATGAACTCTGGGAGACTCGCGAATTTTCGCCGATGATTTCGAGAACGGTAACCTTGCCGCATGGAGCCCCGTCAAGCGGGCTCCGTGGCCTTAGAAAGCCACTGTCGAGGCTGCACTGGCTGTCGAGGCTGCACTGGCGGCGCCTCTAGGGGTACAATCACCGCCCCACCGATCGCCCACGAGGAGTGTCACATGGCGGACAAGAATAGAAAGTATCAGCCCCCCGAAACCGACGGCCCCACGCGACGTGCCTTCTTGGCGGCCAGCGCTGGCCTGGGCGCGGCGGCGCTGTTCAACGGCTGGCCGCTCTGGGCGGAAGAATTGGCGACCTTACCCGCCCCTGGCCAACCGGCTGGAAAGCTCCTGGGGGTGGTCCCGTTCACCAAGACCGAGGGCTTGACTTTTGGCCAGTTGACCGGCCAAG
>QIHU01000260.1 GCA_003231035.1 Acidobacteriota bacterium | reverse complement strand
TGGCCACCGAGCGGGCGAACTCGCTGGCGACCGATCAGATGGGACGGCAAGGGTTTGGTTTTTCCCTGGCCACACTGGAAAACTCCATCTACTTGCAGCGCAGCGGCTCCAACGCTGGCTTCTACGTTCGCCTGCTGCTGCACCGAGACAATGGTTACGGAGTGGTCTTCGTCGCCAACTCATCCGGCGCCGGCCCGCTGGCGGACGAGGTGGTTGCCACGGTGGCGCAAGAGTATGCCTGGGAGGGCTTCGCCCTGACGCCGCCGGTCTCTTGGGTCACATTGTCAGCCCAGAAACTGGATGCTTTCGTGGGTCGGTACGACTTGGGTGGCGATCGAATCCTCAAACTCACTCGCCAGGGCGACCACTTGGTGGCCAGCGAGACGACTCGACAATTCACCGATCCGGTCTACCCGCAGGCTGAGGACATCCTGTTTAGATTACGGTTCGCTGTCCCTTTGACCTTCGAATTTGGAGAGGATGGGCGGGCGGTATCGTTCAGCCTCGCAGGGCCCAACAACACGACCATCGTGCGCCAGCGGATCCCCGACGAGGAGCCGCAACCGGCCGAGCTGCTGCTCGCCGGCGAGACCGAGCGCGCCTTGGCGGCCTATCGTCAGGCGGGTTTGAAGGATCCGCGGAGGTTAAATATTTTTGGCTACCAACTTCTGGGGTTGCGACGCCTGCGGGAGGCGGTGGCGGTCTTTGAGCTTAATACAGAGCTCTTCCCTTCCTCGCCCAACGAATTGGACAGTCTGGCCGAGGCCTACGTCGAAACGGGAGAGAGCGCGAAGGCGGTGACGGCCTACCGACGAGCGTTGGCCGCCATCGAGGGCTCGGCGTTGACCCCCGCTGAGCAGCAGTTCCTCCGTGACCATTCCGAACGCCAGCTAGCCTGGCTGGAGGCGAAGCCGTGAAGAAACGGTGCGACTGGGTAGGCCCGGAGCCGCTCTACGTGGAGTACCACGACGAAGAGTGGGGAGTACCGGCTCGCGACGATCGCCACCTCTTCGAGATGCTGACCCTCGAAGGGGCGCAGGCCGGTTTGAGTTGGATCACCATCCTCAAGAAGCGGCAAGGGTACCGTCGCGCCTTCGACGACTTCGAGATCGAGAAAGTCGCTCGCTATACCGACGAAGACCGGGCGCGACTGGTGGCGGACGCCGGGATCGTGCGCAATCGGGCCAAGATCGCTTCGACGATCGGCAACGCGCGGGCGGTGCTCGACCTGCGAGCGGAGCTGGGTTCCTTCTCCGACTACCTGTGGGGGTTTGTCGACGGTGAACCGCTCCAGAATCGCTGGTCCTCCTTGGCCGAGCTACCGGCTCAAACGGCGCAATCGCAGGCCATGTCCAAGGCGCTCAAGAAGCGCGGTTTCGGCTTCGTCGGGCCGACGATTTGCTACGCGTTGATGCAGGCGGTAGGCATGGTCAACGACCACACCACCGATTGCTTCCGCTTTCGCCAGCTAGCGCGCTAGCACCTACCCCCTACCCCCGCAGGGCCGCCGAGATCGGCATCCGCGCGGCCCGCCAGGCGGGCAGAAGGCCGCCGAAGAAGCCGATGACGAGGGCGTAGACGATTCCCTGGATGAGCAAGCGCGGGGTCACCTTGAACTGGAAGGCGACCTGGCTGAAGCTCTGGAAGTTCAGCGTCGAAACACTGTAGCCATTGAAGATCAGGAAGGCGAGCAAGCCACCGATGAGGCCGCCGAGCGCACCGAGCAGAAGTGCTTCGGTGAGCACTGAGGCGATCACCGGTCCCCCTTTGAAACCGAGAGCGCGCAAGGTGGCGATTTCTCGGGTCCGCGACGCGACGGCGGTGTACATGGTGTTGAAGGCGGCGAAGATCGCCGCCAGGGCCATGATCGAGCCGATGACGATTCCCAGAATCGTGATCAGCATGGTCATCGTCTCCGACTGTTCGGCGTAGTAGTCGGCTTCGCGCAGGACCTTGACATTGAAGCGCGGATCCGCGGTCAAATTGTCCCTGAAGGCGGCGAAATCGTCGGCGTTCTCAAGCCGGGCGTAGACCGACTGGTAGCCACCGCGGCGATAGGCGGGCATCAACACCTTGCCGTCGCACCAGATCTCCGAATCGGCGACCGAGCCCCCGGCGGAGAAGTGGCCGACCACCTTCCAGGTTGTCTGTCCCCAGTCGATGATCGAACCGACCTCGAGCCCTTCAAAGGCGCGGGCGGCCCCGGCGCCGACGATGAGCTCTGCTTTGCCCAGTTCGAAGCGGCGCCCTTCGGTGATCTCGATCCGGTCGCGAATGGCGAAAGCGGCCGGGTCTACGCCGCGCAGGGGGACGTTGGCGCGGGTTCCGACGCCGCGTTTGGGAAGGTCGGCGATGACAAAGAGCTCAGCCGAGACCAGCGCTACGCCGTCGCGCCGTTCGATCAGGGCGGCGTCGGCCAGCAGTCGCGCATCGCTCAGCGAGATGCCGCTGTTCATTTCGGTATCGGCGCTGGCGCGCAAGATCATCACCGCTCGCCGATCGCTACCCGAACTGGTCATGGCGGCGCGAAAGCCCTCGGCCATCGACAGGACGGTGATCAGGATGGCGACGACTCCGGCGATACCGACCACGGCGACGCAAGACGAAAAAAGTCGTTGGCGCAGGCTGCGCAAATTGAGCAGGGTGACGGCGACGATCTGTGACAACCAGCTCATCTCAACTCCTCCGCAAGGCGTCGGCGATTTGGAGCCGCTGGGCGAGAAGGGCGGGCATGGCTCCGGCGGCCAGCCCGAGGAGCACCATCAGCACTAGCCCGATCCCCACCTCGCTCCACGGCAGATAGAAGACCGGCAAGAAGCGTGCGAGCTGCTGACCCACCACGGCGACAAAACCGAAAGAGAGGGCCAGGCCGAGGAGGCCACCGATGGTGGTCAAGAAGCAAGACTCGGCCAAGACCAGGGCGAGAATTCGGCCGTCGCGGAAGCCGAGTGTTTTCAATACCGCCAGCTCTTTGGTCCGTTCGCGCACCGATTGGGTGATGGTGGTGGCGACCACCAGGAGCAAGATCAGGAAGACGGCGGTGACGATCCAACGGGTGATCGCGCCGATGTCGCCGATCTGGTCGGCAAAGGCCTGCACGAAGGCTTTCTCGGTGGTGGTGCGGGTCTCCGCCGGTGAGTTGGCGAAGAGTTGATCGATCTCCTCAGCGATCTCGGCCGAGCGTTCGGGGGTCGCGATGCGGATGATGTACCAGCCGGTCAGCCCCTTGCCGATGGCGCGCGCCTCGTCGAGGTAGTCGTAGCGGAAGAGGAACTGGGAGGTGTCGGTCTCCTTGTTGGCCCCGTCATAGATGCCAACGATGTTGAACTCCCAGGTCGGGGCCCCGTCGGAACGCTGCCAAATGG
>QIHU01000641.1 GCA_003231035.1 Acidobacteriota bacterium | reverse complement strand
CGGCGAAAATATTTGATGTAGTCGTCGTCGGTTTCGAGGACCTGGAAGTAGAGGTGATACTCCTCGGGTGCCCAAGTGTCCTTGCCGAACAGGATACGGTCCTGGTAGCGGGTCAGCCATTCGCGGGCGAAGCGCGGTTGGCGGCCCAGTTCGGCGATCACCGCGCCGATTTCGGCGTGGACGTTGGGGAGTTCGTCGAACAGCTTGCCGAGGCGCGGCAGGTCGTTGGCCATCCAGCCGAGGTGGGCGTTGATGAAAGTCGTGTTCGGATGGTGGCGAAAGACCTGGTGCTGTTCGGCGATCAGCTCCTCCCAGGTCGGCCGCTCCTCGGGGCCGCGGTAGCGGCCGGGGCGCTCGATCAGTTCGTAGAGGCGCTCGTTCTCGGCGTCCTTGGCCTGCCAGAAGGGAGCGGGGTCGGCGGTGTGGATGAGGACGGGGATTCCCAGTCGGCCACACGCTTCCCAGATCGGGTCGAGGCCGGAAGCGTTGACCGGGATGCGCTCACCGTGGATATCCTTGGCGCTGAGACCCAAACTCTTGTAGATCTTGAGCCCGCGCGCACCGGCGGCGACATCCGCCTCTAGACGGGCGACCGTTCGCGCGCTCCAATCTTCGGAGCCGAAGCCTTCGTAGTCGAGATTGGTGAAGACGACCAATCGCGAGGGCGCGTTCTCCGTGGCGTTGGCGATGGCTTTGCTCAGGTGATCCGGCTCACCGGGGCCAAAGCGAAAGCCACCGTCCGGCAGGGCGATGCGGCGGGCGCCCCGGCCGCTCAGGTTGACCATCACCGCCATATTGAGGGCGTCCATCCGCGCGGTCAGCGCTGCCAGGTCTTGCTCCGGCATGTTCCATTGGTGGTTGTGGACATCGACGAAGGGGAACTTGGCGCGGGTGACCACGGTCTGGGGGACAACCAGGGTGGAGGGTGGATCGTAGTCTTGAAAAGAAACGTCCACCTCTTCCTCTTGCCCGGCTAGGGGCAGGGTCAATGCGAGAAGGGCGACGGCGGGCAGGGAAACAAGCAGGCGGGTGAAGGGCAAGATTCGTTTCATGCCTACTAGTCTAGCCGCTTCTGGATCGAGCGCTTTCTGGCGATCCATAGGAGGGTCAAGAGCAGAACGACCGCTAGGCCAACGATCGTCGGCCGTGTGGAACGGAGCGCCTTTCTGCCGTAGGGGAAGGGCACATGGCCGCCGTCTCCGAGTACCAGAAAGGCCCCCCATTCAGAGGCGGGATCCCCGGCGGCGCGCCGGTCTCGCTGCGCCGAAGCGAGTGCCGAGGCGACACTCTTTCCAGTGGCGAGATGACGATAGAAGGCGTCGATCAGCGCTAGGGTTCGGCAATCGTCAATCTCGCGCAGGGTCGCCAGAACGGCGCGCGCTCCGGCGAGCAGGAAAGGTTGGGCCAGGCTTTGCGGCCCCTCGCTGAGGAGCAATTTGCCACCCGCGCTGCGGCAGGTGGAGAGGACGACCAGGGCGCCTTCCAAGTCGAGTTCTTCGATCTCTTCAGGCTGTAACCAGCCATCCTCTTGGGCGGAGCCAGGCGCCAGAAGGACGGCGGAGCGGGCCGGAAAGGCTTCATCGACCACCGCGTGGGCGGCCAGATGAACCACGGCGGCGTTGCCCTGAGTACGCAGCTTCAATTCGGCTTCGCTAGCCGCTTCGCGGGTCAAAGCCACCGCCCCTTCGCCGAGCCAGTGGCGCGCCCGCCGGACCTCTTTACGGGCGCAACGCAGCGCCTGGAGGTCGGCGTCGAGGCTCCAACCCCGCTGCTCGGTAGCCTCCCTGGGATTGCTTTGGTTGAGGGTCGCCGGATCGCCAAGAGCGATCAGCGGCACTGCCTTTTCCAGGGGAGGCTTGGAGCGCGATGCTACCCAGAGAGTGGCCGAAGGTGCGTAGGAGATCGAGTGGCTTTCCATCAGGGGGGCGCCGGTTGCCGAGGGTTGGAGCAGGCCAAAGGGCAGCCGGTGCAACTCCCCATCGCCGAGGACGATCAGGTGGTCGACGGTGTCGGGCAGCTCCACGAGCACTTGCGACAGGGTCTCGTGGAAGGCGGTGGAGGGATCTCCGATGCCATCGCTCTCGTGCCAACGCATACTGTTGGCCATACCGGGGCTGAACAGGTTTTCACTGTCGAGGAGGTGCACCGTCACCCGGTTCGCGGTGATCGCCAAGACCCAAGACCCTCCCGTGAAGCGGCCCGCGAGGTCGACCTTTTTGGCAACTTGGTAGTAGAGCATCGCTTCATTGGGGGCGAGCGTTCGAGTGACTTCGTCGAGCGAAGCGAGGAGATCTGGGCTTAGACGGGCCTCGCCCGGAGAGTCTTGGACGATCTGTCGCCGCAGGTCGCGGATCTTCAGGTCCAGGTCGTGCGACTCATCCAACAATCCCAGTTGTTCGAACTCAACGTCTTCCAAGGTGAGACGCTGCCGGTTGAGTTGCATGCGCTGCTCGATCAGCTCTCCGAGGCGCTCGACCAACGGCCCCTCGGGAGGTGGATGTTGGGAGTCTCGAAGCCTTTCCAGAAGGACTCGGCTACGCCGGCGCTCCATCACCTGGAAAGCCTCCTCCAGTAGATTTTGACCCGAGTTGCGCTCCATGGGATCTCCCCCCTTCGCTTCGACCTGACGCAGGAGCCGGCCCGCCAGGTTGGAGTAGACCGGGGTCCACACCGAGAGGACCAGCGAGCGGGCCGTGTGCAAGGTCTGCAAGTCGGCAAGATCGTCCACTAGGTCCAGCATCAAGAGCGACCGTCGGTAGGCTTCTAGCGGTTCGTCTGTCTTCCAGGTGACCTCGAAATAGGCGGCCGAGCTGAGCAGGATCGATTGCAAGCCACGCGGGTTCGACGAACTCTCCAACGCTCGTTCGATCATCGCTGAGGCGCGGCCAGGGTCGTGATGGACCAGGAAAGCGGCGTAGGAGAGTTGGCTTGGCCAAGTTTGCCACGGGTCTAAGTCCTCCCGCGCCGCCAAGGCGTTGCAGTCGTCGAGGTAGCGCTCGCCTTTCTGCGCATCTCCAGCGCCCAGGGCAAGATCCCCCAGCAGTCGGAGAGCTTCCACTTGAGCTTGGATATTGTTCGATGCCCGGGCCGCCGCCAAGGCGAACAGTGCCCATTCTTCGGCTATCTCACGCCACTCTGTGCCTTCCTGAAGATTGGCATGGGTAGCCGCGACACCGTAGGTGGCCCAGGCGATGTCAAAGAGCTTTTGGTTCTCGCAGGTGAGTTGCACCTGGCGGCTTGTAAAGCCACTCGCCTCGGCCGAAAGACCCAGTTTCGAGGCCAAATCGCCGAGCAGGCGTAGAACGATTCGGCGCTCGGCGTAGTTCTCGTTGTGGGTGAAGAAGATCTCTTCGGCGTCGAGCAAAAGGTGGTAGGCC
>QIHU01000340.1 GCA_003231035.1 Acidobacteriota bacterium | reverse complement strand
TGCTGGCCGCCGAAGTGGAGAGCACTCCCCCGCTCGCCACGTTCGGCCCGGATATGACGCTGGCGAGCACGCTACTGCGGCGCGGTTGGCGCGATGAGGTGACCGAGTATCTCCAGCTTTGCCGCAAGTTCTGGAGGCGCGGCATAGGCAGGCTGGACGGTTGGATTGAAGAGATCGGCCAGGGTCAGACCCCTCGGCTGAATCGGTCCCGGTCAAGCTAACCAGTCGGAGCCCCGGATGACGCAGATAGTCACAATCCATGGACAATTTGGTAGCCACCTCTCTACGTTTGTAGAGAGACAATTACAACCGTGGTCGCGGTGCCGAATCGGCCCGAGATCCAACCAGGAGGTCACTCTCATGTGCCGAATTCTGACTCACGTACCCTTCTTAGCGCTCGCACTTTTCGTTCTCGGCGCTGGTTCCGCCGAGGCTGGGCCAAACTCGGTCTTGGTCATTGGACAGAACGATCAGGCGGTGGATCGCGCGACCCTACAAGCGGCGGTCGATGGGGCAAGCCCAGGCACCACCATCGAACTCGAAGGTACTTTTCAACTGGATGGAGAGCGAATCTTGATCGAGGACTCGTTCTTGACCCTCGCAGGCCGAAGGATCGACAACGACGGCGACGGCGCCTTCAACGAAGACTGGGGCGATGGGCTCGACAATGATCTCGACGGTTTGATCGATGAAGATGGCTGGGATGCCACGTTGCGCGGAGTCGAGGACCCGGCCGGCGGTCCGGCCACGCAGCAGGGTGACAATGCTCTTTGGAATCGTGGCCTGGTGGTGGAAGGGGTTCAGGGTACGCTGCGTCGGTTGAGGATCCGAGATATCCGGTTCTCGAACTTCCACCGAGCGATCGAGATCATCCCCGAGTGGGGGAGCCCCACTGGCGGTTGCATCGATCGTTTCTTTACCGGCGGCAAGGTGCGAGGGATGAGCGTCGAGCGAAGCCGATTTGACGGCAATATTCTCGGTCTCCTGGTGCTCGGGGACGTGGTGGCCAGCCGAGGCGAGGGCAACGTCTTCGAGAATAGTGGCACGGGTGGATTCTTCGTCGAGGGCTCCCGGGTGGATTGCCCGTTGGTGGGTGGTTTCAGCATCGAGCTGGCCTTGGCCACTCCCGTGGGTATTCGGATCACCGGCAACCGATTCGTGGAGGGTGGCGTAGCGTCCTTCTTTACCCGTTGGACCCGAATTCGGGGCAACACTTTCGTTGGCGGGAGCGTCGGTATCCTGTCGCTGAGCGACCAGTTCGAAGAGATCCGCGGCAACTCGATGGAAGATGTGGCGGTCGGGATCGCGATGTCCGACACTACGCGAAGCTTGGTCATTGACAACTCAATAGTTGGCGGGTTTTTCGGTATCGATTTGCTCGATAATGGCGCCCATGTCGTTCTTTTCTCAAATCACATCGAGGGCACTTTTAACGGCCTAGTCTTCGAGCTGGGCGCGCAAGGCTACTTCGCGGTCAACCAGACCTTCGAGGCAACCCTGTTCGAGGACGTTTTTCTTGACGTTGATAGCGTAGGGAACACCGTGGTCAACACCGGTGTGCCGGTCTCGGCCCTAGATCTGGGCATCGACAACCGGCTGATCGGCAACTTCGTCGAGCCGTGAGTACCGTAGGCCATCCGTCGCACAACCGATGGCGCGGACACTGAGGACGGTCGGTAGGCCGACGGCCTACCGACCGTCCTCCTTCGAGGGCTCATCAGCCTTGGGAGCTCGTTCCAGCTCCTTAATGCGAGCTCGAATCCGTGCCTTGACTTCCTCTTCGTTCTTGGCGTTGGCGCGAGCCCGAGCCACGAGGCGGCTCTCCGAGCCAGCCCAGACTGCTTGCGCTTGGTGTTGAGGCAGGGTGCTGTTGCGGATGATCCGCGGGGTTAACACCAGGGCCAACTCGCTGGCTTCGGCTTGGTTGCCTTGGCTGGACTTGGCGGATGACGAGAGGCCCGCGTCTGGTGAGGCGACCATCAAGCCTGTGAGCAGGTAGGTCTGTCGATTGGACAAGCTGATCTCCGAGGTTTGCTCTCGACTGATGTCGCTTGTGTTGTCGCCATTGAGCAGCCTGCCGTCTAGGCTCAACCCTAGTGAGACTTCTCCAGAACGGCCTTTTACAGTGCCTACGATCTGGATGGCTAGCTTGACGATCCGCGACTCCTCGTCGCCCTCGGCAGCGGGGAGGAGCTCGCTGATGGACAACGTTGCACGGCCACCGTCGAAGACATTGAGCAGAGTGTCGACAATCACGTGCACTCCTGCTTCTTGGCGCAGGGAGGCGATGACCTCCGGCGAGACGCGGCCTCGGGTCTCTTGGCCCCGGCCCAGGCGCCTGCGAGTGGCGGCATCGATCCGCAGCAGGGTGACATCGATGGCGAGTTCGCTCGGTGCTCGATCGTAGGTGGCGACCAGGTTCTCCACGATTTTCATCTTTCGATCACTGTCCCGGATGACCATCTGGTTCAAGTCGCTGTCCACCGCAACCTTTTTGACGTCCAAGATGGAGCGCAGGATTGTGACCATGTCCCTAGGTTTGACATGCTCCAGCGCGAAGGTGCGAATGACGAGAGGCTCATAGTTGCGGCGGTTCTGGGGCGTGTCGGCCGCCACTAGAAAGGTTCGATCGTCGGCCGGAATAGAGAAGTGGCCCGCGGCCAACTCGATTGCTTCCATGGCCTGGCGAAAGGTGACGGAGCGTAGCTCCAGGGGAAGTTCGAAATTCTTCAGCTTGGGGTCAAAAATGACCTGAAGGTCAAAGCTTTCGGCGAGTGCTCTGTAGAGGGATTGTACCGGCACGGGCTCAGGGAATTGCAGGTCGATGGTCTGCTCTTCGTTGAGCTGTAGCCGTGGCGGGCCTTCCAGCAGGGGCGAGGCTTGAGGTGCTGAGAGTTCTACCGCGCTGGCCATTGGGGTCCGAGCGAGCGGGCCGACTACCAAGGCGAGGAGTATCAAGATTCGAGTCAAGGTTCGCGGTTGATGCATGGGAAGCTCCTTGCCTCTTCATTTTGGCGCTAGGCGCCATGGAGTCGTGTTGCGTTCACTCCATGGTACGAGCAGGAGCTTCCTTGCGTTGGGATGGCAGTGTTACTTCATGCTCGCCTCGATCCCTTCGACGGTCCCGCGGATCGTCGCCAACCGGCCGGTTTCGAGTTGCTTGGGGTCGAAGACCGTAGGTTTGTCGGCGGGTGGAATACTGCGGCCTTCCCACAAGACCTCGTCGCTGTCGAGGTAGATCTCGTTCGAGAGGGTCAAGTTCCAGCCATTGGGTAGCTCTTTCTAGCCTTTCCTTCTCATCGAGTCGCTGGCCGCTTTTTCACACGAGTCAGCTCGATAGGCGCGACTCTCTTTTCGGAGAGTCTCTCTCCGTTGGGAGAGTG
>QIHU01000076.1 GCA_003231035.1 Acidobacteriota bacterium | reverse complement strand
AACCGCGTCCCGACTTGCGGCCCAGATAGCCGGCGTCGACCATCTTCACCAGCAGCGGGCAGGGACGGTACTTGGGATCGCCGAAGCCCTCTTCCAACACGCGGAGAATATCGAGACAGACGTCGAGGCCGATCAAATCGGCCAGCGCCAGGGGACCCATCGGGTGATTCATCCCCAGCTTCATCACCCCATCGATCGCCTCGGCTTCGCCTACCCCTTCAAAGAGGCAGAAGATCGCCTCGTTGATCATCGGCAACAGCACTCGGTTGGAGACAAAGCCTGGCGAATCGTGCACCTCGACCGGTGTCTTGCCCAGGGTTCGCGAAGCGGCCTCGACCGCGTCGTAAACCCCTTGCTCGGTGGCCAAGCCACGAATGATCTCCACCAACTTCATCACCGGCACCGGATTCATGAAGTGCATGCCGATCACCTGCCCCGGCCGTTTGGTCACCGCCGCCAACTTGGTGATCGAGATCGAGCTGGTGTTCGAGGCCAAGATGGCGTGCGCCGGGCAGATCGTGTCCAACTGCTCGAAGACCTGTTTCTTGACCGCGAAGCGCTCGACCACCGCCTCGACCACCAGATCGGCGTCGGCCAGCGCCGACAACTCGCTCCCCGGCTCCAACCGGGCCCGCGCCGCCGCCGAATCCTCAGGAGAAATCCGCTCCTTCTTGAGCAGCCGAGCCAACCCTTTCTCGACCCCGGCCACCCCCCGTTCGAGGGCCGCCGAGTCAATATCGATCAAGCGCACCCGATAGCCACTCTGCGCCGCCACCTGGGCGATCCCATGCCCCATGGTCCCGGCACCGATCACCCCAATCGTGCGGATCTCCCGCGCCCCCTCAGCCATGCGCAAACCTCCTGAAAAAAGCCACCAAACAGCCTGCGGGCAGGGTACGGGATTGGCCGAGGAGGGTCAAGGTGGAAGGGGGCCTGAAAGGGTAGACGATCACCTCCCAGTTAGCCGAAATCATGATCTTGACGTGAATCAAGGTATCAGATAGACTGAAACCAGGTGAAACCAGAAGAAACCAGGTGAAACCAGAAGAAACCATCGAGCGCTTTGACCGCTTCCTCACCGAGCGAGGACTCAGCATCCATGCCACCGTTTGCGGCGGCACTGCACTTGCTCTCTTAGGCATCATCTCCCGCCAAACGCGCGACTGCGACGTGGTCCAGCCCAATCTACCTAGGGATATCCAGGAGGCTGCAACTAGCTTCGCCGCTGAGGAACGCCGCCAAGGTCGTGATCTCCAAAATAACTGGCTCAACAACGGGCCGGGGCAACTCGCCGATATCCTGCCAGAAGGTTGGCACCAGCGCGTTCGAACCGTCTACCGAGGAGAAACCATCAAGCTCGACACCCTCAGTGGCGCGGACCTGCTCAAGACCAAGCTCTTCGCACTCTGCGACCGGGGCACCGACCTGTCTGACTGCGTTGCGCTCGCACCTAGCGCCAAGGACCTCGAAGAGGCTCGACCGTGGCTCGCTAAGCAGGACATCAACCCGGACTGGCCACGCCACGTAGATACCGTGCTGGATGACCTCGCGAGGAGACTCGGTCATGGGCTATAAACGAACCATCCTTCCCAGGCAACGGCCCGACCACGAATGGCTCACGCGCGCCATGGTCGGCATCGGTATGCGCTTCAACGCCGATCCACTCCCGAACGCCAACATCGAAGACACGCTCCTCTTCGCCTCGGAAGCCGGTATGGTGAGCGACGATCTGCGCGTGCTTTCGATGCTCGTAACTTGGTTCGGCAATCACGCTTCATGGGTCAACGCCGACCGCATGGTCCGAATTGTGCGCGAGCACCGCTCACCGAGGGTCCGCGCCTTGTGGAGCGCGCTGGCTTCGTGGCAAGCACGCGACCGGCGCTTCTCGCGCCTGACGCCCTCGCATCAAGGCCCCCGCCTCGACCTCCTGAGAGCGGGCGCCGACTTTCAGCTTCGTCGGCGCGGCGAGGACGAACGCTTCGAAGGTACACCACTGCGGGTCCCCGCGGGTGTACTGCGCGACCGTGCCGCCGACGTGGCTAGCCCCGCCGAGCTATGCCAGCGCCACCTAGCCTTCCGCCACCGCGTGATGATGGGACCCACCTACCGCGCCGACATGTGGGCCGCGCTGGAACAAGACCCGAACCTCACCGCCGCCGAAATAGCCCGCCGCGCCTACGGTTCATTCGCCACCGCTTGGCAGGTGCGGCGGGATTTTGGGTTGGTGCGGGGTGGGAGTGTCAGTTGCCCTCAACATCTGCAAGGCGAACTACGGCGGGCGCAGCCCCTACACTAGCCACCGACAGTCGCTAGCCCGAATCGCCGTACGGACCCAAAAATCGCTCACCGTTGAAATGGATCAGGTGCCCCGGCGCGTCGGCAACCCAAACCTCGGTTTCCCATGCGATCTCGGGAAGATATTCCCGCATGGCGACTCTGCCTAGGAAAGCAGTAACGTACACAAGCCCAGGCGTGGACCTCGCGAAAACGTCGTGGAGCTGGTTGTGTCGTAAGACGTTCACGGGACCGTGCGAAGTAACAGCCTCGATCAAGATGAGCCAGTTGCGCTCGACGTGATGGATCACCACATCGGGCATCTTGCCGTGAGGATCGATCTCAACGCCTAGGCGATGCAGGTATTCGGCGTCGGAGTGTCTTTGCTTCTTGCCGGCGTCACCAACATAGACAACGTGACCACCAGGGGTGAAACGCGGCGCGAACTGCTCGACGATCTCCTTGACCAGCACATTCTGGCCACCCGCTGTTAGCCGCAAGACGTCTCCATCGGGCAGCGAGACTGGAATGCGCTCCATCTGACGAGCCCTCTGGCGTAAGCGATTCTCGCCCTCCACGATCTCTAAGTAGGAGCCGAGGAGGACATCCCATCGATCGATTTTGAAACTCTGAAGCAGTTCAAGCGCGGACGGCTCAATCTGGTAAACATTCTTCGGACTGTTTGGCGGCCGGCCTGGATCGTCCGGGTTTAGAAGTACCAAGCCCATCTCGATGAACTGGTGAAGTGTGGAACGACGAATTCTCTCACGCGTATTGGGAGCATACTTCTTGCCGTAGTGGGTAGCCATCCAGTCCATCAACTCGGTAACACCACGCAATGGCGCGCGCGCGGACGACCAGGCAGCCGTGGGAGCAAGATCGAGCAACCCGAGCAGGGTGAGCGCGGATCGCTCGTTGCGCTGGCCCTTGGGCGCTCGTAGGGCCTTGAGAATGGCTTCGGCGGTTTGTACCCTCCGTTTCACCTCCACCGGGTCGTCCCCTTCGCTCATGGAAAAAATCTCCTCTCTGACCAGTCGATTGATCTCGTCTTGCGGCGGCATCGAGTTATCCATGCACCGGCCCAAGCTCTCCAGCTCTTGCGCGACTGGA
>QIHU01000545.1 GCA_003231035.1 Acidobacteriota bacterium | reverse complement strand
CCGCCAACGTCCACTGGAGAGTTCCCCGAGATCGAACTGCCCTTGTGCATCACTCAACACTCCAGCACCCGACGGCCAATTGCCCGGCGTCGAAGCCAACTTCACCCGTTGCGCGGTCACCGTCACCGCCTCCAGAGCCGACCCATCGGCGGCACTGGAGACGGTGCCTCCCACCGCCGCGCCGACGATCTCGATGCGCACATCACGGTCGTCTCGCAAGTTCAGAGCCTCGCTGTACTGTTGCCCGGCCTGCTGATCAAACACGGCGAGGTGGTACCAACCCTCGCTGAGCCCGGCGATCTTGAAGCGACCGTTCCTATCGCTCGTGCCGCTGGCGATCACGGCTCGTGCCTGAATCAGCATCACCTGTTGATCGGCGAGCGGCTCCTCCCCGCGCACGACGAGGCCACTGAGGGTCAAGCCATCGCCGAATTCAAGATCCAAGGTTGTCTCCGGCTGACCTTCTTCGATCACCACGAGTTCGCGAACCTGCGAGTTGCTCGCGTCATGGGAAGCGAGAACGTTCCAGTCACCCGCCGTCAGACCGGCGATTTGGTAGCGTCCCTGATAGTCCACCTCACCGCTCGCGGATTCCCGACTCAGCGGGTTGAAGGCACGGATTTCAACCTGCCAGAGTTCCTCCGTACCCAACCCGCTCAGCTGCCCCACCAGCTTGGCGCCCTCATCGAGCCGCACTTCAACCCCTTCGACGTTGGCCCCTGAGACTTCCACCGGACTCTCGGCCGAGGCCGTCCCCTGGCTCCCACTTCGCGCCGTCAGCTGGTAGCGCCCATCAGCGACACCGGAGATGGTGAACTGGCCATCGCCGTCGCTCTCGACCCAGCCGGTCTCCGAAGCGAGCAGAACGACTCGCGCGCCAACCACCGGCTGGCCACCGCTATCGACCACCCGGCCACTCACCGTGTAGGCCGACTCCAAGACTAGATCGAGCCGGTTCTCACCCGCCTGCACTTGAATATCCTTCACGGCGCGCGGATGGCCCTCGCGGGTCGCCTCAATACTCACCAAGCCGAGCGGAATGCCGGCCAAGCGGAAGCCACCTGCCTCATCCGTGGACCCGTAGGCACCACCGATCCAGGAGAGACTGTCGAGTGCATGGTGATCCCGCACCCAGCTGACATCGGCTCCCGCGACCGGTTCGCCGTGTTGCGTGGTCACCGTGCCCACGATGGTGGCCCCGCGCCCCAGCACTAGCGTTAACTCTCCCTGGTCGCTGCCCGCCACCGCCTCCAGCCCCGTCTTGAGGGTCGGCAGGTAGCCGTCGGCCCACGCTTTGAGGTTGAGCAGGCCCACCGTCACCTCTTCGAGCTCGAAGGTGCCGTCCTTGTTTGTCCGGGTGTGGGAGTCGCTGCTAGATCCAGTGGCCGAGCCCCGCGAGACGATCACGTGTGCGCGCGCCACCGGAACGCCCTCTTCATCCACCACCCGGCCGGTGAGACGCGCGGTCGGCTGTAGAACCACGGTCACGAGGTCGGAAGGTGGGACCTCTACACCGGGTACGGTCTCAGTGAGGAAACCGTAATGTTGGACCGTCAGCCCCACCTTGTCGCCCTCCCTGAGATCCTCCAGCCGGAAGAAACCGGTGGTGTCCGTCACCGCGCCGAAGTTGCCGCGACTGCCGGTGGTGGCTATTGTCTGCATCCAGTCCACCACCTCGCCGACGGTGACCACGGCCCCGGCGACGGCTTCGCCCTCGGGGTCGAGGACCCTGCCTTCGATGGCGGCGCCGGGCTCTAGGAGGACGGTCCCCAAATCAACATCCCCCGCTCGCGCCGGCACCTCAAGGGCCGGCACCAGCAGCGGTGCGAAACCCTCCGCCGAGACCGCCAAGTCATAGCGCCCCGCTCCTAGATCGAGCAGCTCGAAACGACCCTCGCCATCGGTCAGCACCCGCTCGGTGGTTTTCTTGCGCAGAGCAGAGAAGTACCGCGTTTGGGAGGGTAAGCCTGCCTCGTTCCTCTTGATCAAGAAGACCTGAGCCCCCTCCACGGGAGCCTCTTCGAGGTCGAGAATCCGGCCGAAACCTCGATGGCTACCCAGCAGTACCACCTCCACGGCAGTCGGTTTGTCAGCCCCGGTTCTAAGCCGCTGATGTAGCGGAACAAACCCCGGATGGTCGATATGAATCGTGTAGTCGCTCGAAGGTTGTAGCCGGCCGAGACGGAACGAACCTTGCGCGTCGGCATAACCACCGCCACCACCGGCCCAGCCACGCCCCGGGCGGTAGCCTGGCCCGAGACTGACCACCACCGAGGCCACCGGCTGCCCCGCTTCGTCGACGACTCGGCCATCGATATAGGTACTGACGGCCAACGCCAGATCCTCCACCTTCAACTCGTTTCCAATTGGCCCTACAAGCTGGCTATAGGCGGTCAGATACCCGGCCTTGGCCACCGAGAAGTAGCCCAGCGTGAGCGCGATGGCGAAGCGATACCGGCCTTGGCTGTCGCTCAACGCCAGCTGACCGGCATTGCCAGGCTGAAAGACCAGAGCACCCGCCAGCGGTCGATGGTCCTTCGCCGCCAACACTCGGCCCACCGCCCAATGGACCCCGTGCAGAGTGAAGCGTTGCGGCTCTGGCGGCGCGGGAAGCTGCTCCGCCACTGTGGGAGCCTCCGGCAACGTGCCGCGGGTGTAGCGCCCCTCCTTGCTGATCAGCTGGATCGGGCTGCCTGCCGCGCGCGGCGCCCATCCCACCAGGTACCCCGCCTCGTCGCTGACTCCCATTGGCCAAGCACTCTTGCCGACTCGCGCCAGGACCCCGGCCAGGGGGCGGCCTTGACGGTCCCGCACCTCGATAGCGCGAAGCGCTCCAGCCTTCAGTTGCACGCGCCCGGTATCGGCCTGGACCTCGACGGGGTCGGAGGGTGCGAACCCGGCGGCGGCGACCGTCAGCACCGCGTTGAAGGAGCGCGCCCAACTCAGCCGCACCAGGCCGCCAGTGTCGCTCACCCCGGCCTGTGGCGCGATGCGCCAGGTAGACTCGAAGAGCTGGTCATCCCGGCTTGTCAGCTTGACCCAGCCACCCACCACCGGCTGGCCGTCCAGGTCGACGATGCGTACCTCTAGAGGTTGCTCCTCCACCAGCCTCACCACCGGCACCTGAGTCGCGCTGACCAGAGGCACTAGCTTGTACAACACCGGCACGTAGCCCGGCGCCAACACCCAGACCTCCCAGAGTCCGACCTCTGGCGCCGTCAGGTGAAATATCCCTTGCCGATCGCTGCGCGTGACGGCGACCGCCAGCGGCGACCTCCCTAGCCGCCTCACTGGCCAACTGTCTGGCCAGCTCGGCGACTCCCTGCTGGTAGCTGATCGGCCGCGGGCGCAGCTCCACTAGCACCGCCGCCAGGGGCTCCCCTGCCGCGTCTTGAATCCGTCCTTCGATGGTCAGCGGCGCCGCCCCGAGAAGGGCCGGCAAGAGCAGGCCAACAGCCAGGACACTCAGCGAAACGCCCCACCTTGAGTGATTGAACATCGTCAGGAACCTCGTCGGTTGAATCACCGCCAACTAGTTGGCAAGAAGATCTCTATTCGAGTCGCACCTGCACGGTCTGGCCGGCCAGGGCGGTGAAGCTGCCGGACCAGGTCCGGCCGTCGGTGGTGGTCACCACCGCCCGCCAGTTTCCCGGCGGCAGGTTGGTGAAGCTCGCGCGGCCGGCCGCCACGGGGTACTGAGCCAGCAGCGGAGCGGA
>QIHU01000440.1 GCA_003231035.1 Acidobacteriota bacterium | reverse complement strand
TCTCGCTGGCCCGGCGCGGCACGCTCAGCCGCAAGGATTTGAAACTCAGCGCCGCCTACCACCGGGCTACCGGCAACATGGACGCCGTTGCCGAGACGGAGAGTCTGCTCGAACAGCTCGGCACGGAAGAGAGCGATGTGGCGGAAGAGGTGGTGGGGCCAGCCGACTTCAATGATCAGAAAAGGGCCGCTCTGTAAGTTCTCTACCTCTCAGCCTTTATCAAGGCCAACGGCCTCTACGCCGGGAGCTTGCTTCAACTCCATGGCGGCCTGTTCCGTCGAATCGATAAACAGAATGTTGAACGGGTTTGGTTCGTCGGCGATCTCAACTTCCTCTTCGAGGCCACGCGAGACGAGCCAATCCTGCAAGTTCTTTCGCGAAGCGTTAGTTCCTTGGGTCAACTCCTCAAGTCGCCAGGCTCGACTCCCAACTTCCACCTCCGAAGCGTCGACCTCGAACACTTGGGGAGGTTCTAGGATCACCTGGTAGGTCTTGCGGGCTCTGTTCATAGTTACGTAGTATACCTCGCCAGCCCCGAACCATGTCGCGAAGCAGTCCTCGCGTCTAAGGGGAGAGCCCTCTCCACTAGCTGTCGGCGAAGAGAAGATCCACGCAAAGTGGGATCTTCTTGCGCATAGAGAGCAGCGATTCCGGCGACATAAGGCGTAGCCATACTAGTTCCGCTAAGCTTCTTATAGATGCTGCGATTCCCAGAGTCGCGCTCTACGCTACTGAGGCGATCAACGCCAAATCCGACTACATGCGGTACTGAAGATTTATCGATGGGAGACAAGCCTGAGCCTGAGAACTCAGCAATTTGCAAACCGTCGTCGACCGCACCAGCGCAGAGGACCTCCGGGTAGGAACCGGGAATACGTACCACCCCTTCCCCCTCGTTTCCGGCTGCCACCACGACAAGGACATCTCGAACTTCGGAGAGACCTCTAAGAATGTTGCGAAGCCCCAGAGTTAGGAACCGCACGTCCGACTTCGAAACAGAGCCCTCTTTGAAACCGAGTGACATTGAAAGGATCGCTGGCTTCTCTTCTTTCTCTGGCTCAGAAAAGACTTGAAGAATCCACTGAAGTGCCCGCATGATTCGATGCAGACTGGTCTTGACGGACTCGCTCTCAATCACGGAAGCCACATGAAGAGCTACTCCTGGCGCGATTCCTACTCGTTCGCCGGCCAAGATTCCACAAACATGTGTGCCGTGCCCTTTGGTGTCAAAGCCACGGACATCCCGCAGAGCTGCGCGACGATCGAGCGGCACATAGCGATAACTAATCCTTCGGTGACGAAACTCCCGGTGTCCAGCATCGATTCCAGTATCCAGCACTCCGACTAAGACACCCGTTCCATCGAGACCATTCTCGCGCGCAGCGACAACTCCACTCTCGATGGGCCATCCGCTTTCCCCTCTGGACAAGCGGGTTCGAGGCGGACCTTCGTCCACCACGCTCGGAAGCTCCAGGGCGACGTCAGGCACCACGATGTACTCAGCCTTGACCAGTTCGCGCACTATCTCCACATCGTCGTATTGGTCAACCGAAAAGACAAAAGTATCGAAACTTTCAAGCGAAGTGTAGGTCTTGACTGGCAACGCGACCGTGGGACCTTGCACCGAACAGGACCTAAGATCGCGGTAGCCGAGCATCTCTAGCGACTCCTTGGAGAGGCTCGATTCTGAAGTCGCTGAAGGACTCGCCAGCGCGAGTGTTCGACCTTGGGGAGCAGGCCTCGCCACCAGCCGCTTGGGGATCGCCAAGTAGGTTCTCATACTTTCTGCTTCTGGATTCATTCCGGTCGCTCCAGATCTATACTTCCAGTACTGTTAACCCCTGGGGATCGAGTATGAGGTCGCTGCGACTAATCTCACCCAGCTGATTGAGAGCTATGCTGTTCGCCGGACTCATGAAGAGTCGAAGCTGGCCACCTTCCAGTCCAAGTTCGAAGAGCTGGAAGCCGAAAGTCAAGTACCGCTTCCCCTCGTACGAGATGGCGGCGGACTGCTCGCTGTTTGCAGTAACTTTGACCTTGGCACCGACGGCTTGTTGAATCACCGGAACCTCGAGATCCACGGTTGTCCCACTCGACCCTTCAGTAGTGACTCTGATTCTCCTCGCCTTCAACGTAGAGGTCAACACAAAAAGGCGACCATTCCCGAGAATGTACTCTTCGACGAACGGACTCGCGGCATCCAGTTCCGCCGTGGCAAGAGACTTTCCGACTTCCGCTGCTTCCGCGGTATCGGTAAGTACTTGCTCAAACATGAACGTCACTTTCTTGGCCTTCTTGTACTCGGCTTTCAAGCCAAGCGATTGGCCTCCCATCGCACCAATAATCGACCCAAGGAGGTTCAGACCCAAGCCCAGGCTGAGTTTCTCGGTCTGTTGACCAGAAAAGCTAGCCGCCTCTTGATTCTCTCTGACTGGCGGTAACTCGAAAGAGCCATCGAATATATCGTCAAGAGTCCCTACCCTTGCCGTGCCTCCTCCTTGCCTACCCAAAAGATCAAGAGGGTTGAGTCCCTCACGTGGTAGACGAACCACGTTGAATCCCAAACCGTTCAGATAGGTCTTCCAGGGATCCTTACAAATTCCCATTTTCTTGCTCCTCTAGCCTCTGAGACTCATCATCGTGTTGGTAGCCGCAGTAACATGCGAATAGAATGAAGAATGTTGACGGCAAACAAACCAGAGGTAAACCGTATCTCCATAATACGAGGCACACTTTTCTCCTTGTATCTTAGCACACCCTGCCTAGACAACATGTCGACAGAAAGAGATCTGTCACCTCCCGCTGTAACGATCAAGCCCTTCATCGCAATACAGGGGGCCTCGCTGGCAACTCGGGACAAGACGGAGGAGTTCACAAGATGCGGCGCGATCTAAGACCGGCGTAGAGTTACAGAATGCGCGGCAACCATTGAACGACAAGAAGTGAGTCGGCTGCCCTAGCAGGACTACGTACCGAGGAAGTGCCTACTCTCCAACAGCTTGCCGCACCAACTCCCACAGCCGGCTAGGCTTGAGGGGAATTTCTAGGATTTCGACCTTCGAGTCGCTCAGCGCGTCTTCGACCGCCTGGGCGAAGAGTGGGCCGACCGGGATAGCACCGGCCTCGCCGGCTCCCTTGACGCCCAGCGGGTTGAGCGGCGAGGGGGTGGTGATGTGGTCGGTCTCGATCTTCGGCACATCGAGCGCGGTGGGGATCAGATAGTCCATGAAGGAGGCGTTCATCAACTGGCCGCCTTCGTCGTAGACCAACTCTTCGTAGACCGTGGATTTGGCCGTCGAGCAACAGGGGGTTGATCACCTCGCCGCAGTCGTGGACGACGACGTAGCGCTGTATTTCCACCTGCATCGTCTCGCGGTCGACCTCGACGATCATGGCGTGGATTCCACTGGCGGTGGCGCCGCGCTCGGGGCCGAAGTAGTTGGTCGCTTCGAGCCCCGGCTCGGTCCCCGGCTTGACGGCGCCGCGCATCGGGTTGGCGCGCAGGGCTAGCTCGCCCAGGGCGATCGCTTTGCTGGGCACACCGCGCACCCGAACCTCGCCGTCGATCAACTCTAGGTCCTCTTGCGACACCTCCAGCTCGTTCGCCGCGAGGCGCAGGATCTTCACCCGCACATCTTTGGCCGCCTCGTTGATGGCGTTGCCGGCGACCACCGCTCCGCGGCTGGCGAAGGTGCCCGCTCCCCAGTGGAACTGATCGGTATCGCCGGTCACCACTTCGACATCGACCACCGCCACCGATTTGGGCGTAGGAGGTCATGTGCCCTTGGCCCTGCGTGCCCACCCCGGTCACCACGCTGACCTTGCCGCTGGCCTGCACTTGAACGCGAGCGCCCTCGTAGGGGCCAATACCGGTCCCTTCGACGTAGGAGACGATGCCCAGCCCGACCGCCTTGCCTTTGGCGCGCAAACGGGGCTGCTCCTCGTTGAGAAACCGCTCGTAGCCGATCATCTCTAACGCCCTGTCGAGCGCGGGTTCGTAGTTGCCGCTGTCGTAGATCAGGGGCTCGAAGTCCTGGTAGATGATCTGGTGGTTGTGGGGGAAGGAGTCCGGCTGCAAAAAGTTACGCCGCCGAATCTCGGCCCGGTCGATCGACAGCTCGCGGGCGGCCAGATCCAACAGCCGCTCCATCACGAAGACCCCGTGCTGGCGCCCCGCTCCCCGGTAGGGGGTGACGATCGGTTTGGTGGTGTAGACGGCGGTGAACTCGCTGTAGTAGTTGGGAACGTCGTAACAGCCGAGCAGGGTGCATTGGCTGTTGATCGGCACCGTCAAGCCGTAGGGGTTGTAGGCCCCGGCGTCGTGCAGAAAAACGTCCTTGACACCGAGAATGCGGCCATCGCGGTTCAGGGCCATCGCCGAGTCGTGCAGTTGGCCGCGTTCCTGAGTGGTGGCGGTGAAGTTCTCTTGGCGGTCTTCGATCCACTTGACCGGCTGCCCCAGCTTCATCGCCACCCAGGGGATCAAGACCTCTTCCGGGTAGAACATCATGATCTTGGGACCGAAGCCGCCACCGATGAAAGGGGCGATCACCCGCACCTGGTTCTCGGAGAGGCCGAGCATACCGGCCAGGCCGTTGCGAATCGGGATCGGTGCTTGGGTGGTATCCCAGATGGTCAACCGCTGGCTGCGCCGGTCCCAGTCGGCAACCACGCCCCGGTTCTCCATCGCCGCCGCGGTGCCTCGATCGTAGGTGAAACGGCGTTCGACCACCAGATCCGCCGCCTCTCGCGCCACCTCCCAGTCGCCCTTTTCTTGGATCACATGGGCGGCGGCGTTGCTCTCCAGATCCTCATGCACCAGCGGCGCATCGGGGGCCAAGGCCGCTTCCAGTTCGACCACCGCTGGTAGCGGCTCGTAGTCGACCCAGATCTCCTCGGCGACATCCTCGGCCAGGTAGCGGCTGGTGGCCACCACGAGGACCACCGGTTCGCCCAACTGGCGCACCTTGTCCTTGGCCAGCGGCACTTGCATACGCGGATGAAAGGTGCAGCGCTCAATTGGTGGCGGCGGCACCAGGAGCGGCCCCGGTTGCCAGTAGTCGCCGAGATCCTCGGCGGTGAGGACCGCCAACACCCCCTCTTTGTCCATGGCATCGCCCTTGTCGATGGCGGTGATCCGGGCGTGGGCGTAGGGGCTGCGCACGAAGGCGGCATGCGCCATTCGTGGAAGATGAACGTCGTCCACGAAGAGGGCTTGACCGGTGAGCAGCCGGGGATCCTCGTTGCGAGGAATGCGTTGACCGAAAGTGCGGGTGGACATGAGGTTGCTGCCTATCTGTTGGTTGTTGCCACTGTTGAAGCCACTGTTGAGGCCACTGTTGAAGCCACTGTTGAAGCCACTGTTGAGGCCACTGCGGTCGCCACAAGTCAGCCGTAGCGTTGGTCAAAGGCCACCAAGGCGCGCTCGAAGATCTCCAGTGGCGGGCGCACCAGGCCGGCACCGACTTGGCCGATTCCCGCCTCGCGATGGGCGATGCCGGTGTTGACCCGCGGGGTCATTCCCAGTTCGACCACCTTGCGCAAGTCGATACCGACCGGAGTGCCGCGGAAGTCGAGCGCCGGGATGGTCAAATGAGCGTGCTCGCCGATGGTGATCTCATACATTTCGAGAGTCGCTGTGATCGCGTCGGCCGGCTTGCCGCTGACGAACTGCACTATGGCCGGGGCCGCCGCCATGGCGAAGGCCCCGAAACCGGCCGTCTCGGTGATCGTCGAGTCGCCGATGTCCGGGTTGGCGTCCGCGGCCGAAAAGCCGGAGAAATAGAGGCCGTCCGGGGTCGCCGCGGGAGCGGTGAACCACTCGTCGCCGAGACCGCTGACCCGGATGCCGAAGTCGGTACCATTGCGGGCCATGGCGGTAACGATCGTGCTGGCCTCTTGCCCTTGGGCGGCGTCCGCCATCGCCTTGGCGGCGGCCATCACCGGGTTGAGGACCGACAGGGCGTTGTCGCCCAGAAAGGCCA
>QIHU01000499.1 GCA_003231035.1 Acidobacteriota bacterium | reverse complement strand
GTGGGTGTGCTCGACAGTCTCTGGCGGGTGCCAGTGACCGTGAACCACGGCTTCGACCGCTGGTGCCATCCCGGCGGATTCGTGCTCAGCGTGATGATGGCCTATCGCACTGGCCGCTATCGCATAGGGCGAGAGCCAAACCAGTGCCAAGAGGCACGCCACGAGCCGTCCACCGAAAGATCGCACGAGCCAGATTGTGTCTTACAGCCGCCGGTTGGTCAAGCGAGCCGGGTACCGGATTGTGGCCTGTTGGACCGCCTCGGTCTTGATCACCAGCGACGGTGTAGGCCGTCCGTGGGTTCGAATCCCACCCCCTCCGTCGGTGAATTATCTCTTCGATAGCCAGGGGGCGTTGATCGATCCTACCTGCGCTGCAGCGCGCTCGCGGTCGCATCGCTCATGCGGACGGCGTTGAGGTTCGTGGCTAGCTGTCGAAGGCAATCGACACTCGGACTAGTGCTGCCCAAACTCCTCAAGGGCTCGAACAAGGTCCTGGGCCTGGTGGAGGATACGGGCGACGAGAATGCCGTCCGTGGTCTGCCGGTAGAGGATGCGATGGCTCTCGAAGTTCGCGATACGCAACGGGGAACCAGGTCGCCAGGCGGGAGCACTCTCGGGGAAGGTAGCGAGCTGCTCGAACTTTTTCTGAAGACCATCGATATAGTGATCTGCCTGGGTTTCTCCCCACTCAGATACGGAATAGCCTCACTCAGATACGGAATAGCCTCGGATGGATTTCAGGTCGAGTTTTGCTTGAGGAGTCCGGCGAATCTGCTCCACTAGCGAAGGGCCGGAGGCATCCAACCTGGCGGTATCGCCCAGCTATCAGGGGAGACATCTTCAGGGCGCGTGTTCTTGATGTCCCGCCAATCGGATTCGGTCATTACTTTGCTAGGCCCGTCGAACCAGCTCCGCATCAATGCTTCAAGGCGACCACCCAATGCCCGCCTTTCGATGGCCTCCAGTGCCTGAAGCTCTTCGCGAAGGGCTGCTTGCTTCTCGCTACGGAGGGAGGCCAGTACTCTATTCATGACAGCGGCGCGTTCCGTATCGGGAAGGCTGAGGAGTTCTTTTTCGATCTCGTTGCGGGTCATGACTACCAGTATCGCACGCAGGATGTCTTGGGTAAAAATTGAATGAAATACTCAAGACTTCCCTGGGGCAGGCTCGAGGTAGCTTCGGACGCCTACTCTTGTTCAGAGGATGGCTAGTTTCTTGCGAGCAATCTGTGTCCGCGGATCGATGCTGGCGCGCGGCGTTTACCCGACCTCCAGGTAGCAGTGGTGCACGCCGTCCGTGGGTTCGAATCCCACCCCCTCCGCCACGAACTTGCTCGGATCGACGCCGATGCTGCCGAGTGAGGGTACATGCCCAGTCGGGCTGATTCCGGGCCTGTCTCCGTGTGCTAAACTCGCTCTTTATTAGCACTAATGGAACATTTTCGATCGCGCTGATCATAGCCTTGGCGCAGTGATCGCGATGGGGACAGAGCCTCATCGACCGCGCGATCCGCGGATTGGCGAGTGGCTGTTCGAGGCGGAGCTACATCAGTTGACCGGGCCCGAGGGCAGCGTGCACCTTGAGCCTCGGACGACAGCCGTGTTGCTGGAGTTGGTCGCGCATGCGGGCCGCGTGCGCACCCGTGAGGAATTGCTGGATGCCGTGTGGGGCGATGCCTTCGTCGGCGAAGCGGTCCTGACTCACTGCATCTGGGAGTTGCGCAAGGCGTTTGCCGACGATGCCAAGAATCCATCGTTCATTCAGACGGTTCCTCGACGAGGGTATCGACTGGTGGCTCCGGTGCGGCAGTCTCCGGTGGTGGTCGTGCGCGCCTTGGTGGCCTGGACCCTGATTGTCGCCGAGGGCACGGTGTCGGCGGGCAGTGGTCCCTCTCCAGCCATCGGCGAGTCGGAGTCGATTCTGACGGAGTTGCTGCTCACTCACCGAGGAGAACGGGTCCAAGTCGGTACCGAGGAAGCGCGCATGGGTCTCTTCAAGGAGCCGACCGCGGCGTTGCGGTTTGTGCTCGAAGCGCAATCTCGGCTCGCGGCGCTGGCTGAGCCCGTGAGCCTGGCCATTGGCGTTGACATGGGCGAGATCGAGGTTCGCGAAGCCTCGGAGCCCCGCGAAGCCAGGGCACCGCGGACGGTGAAAGGGCCGGCTGTAACGCTGGCCCAAGCGCTGCGCGCGACCGCCCTCGCTCGCCAAACGCTGGTCTCCCGTAGCGTGTTTGACATCACCCGTACGGTCAGCGAGACCGTGTCGCCCGCGCAGGCGAAGCTGCGTTGGCTAGCGCACGGCGACTACGTGTTGGCCGGCGACCGGGAGTCGACCGAGCTGTTCGAGGTGGGGGTCGAAGGCTTCGCGCCGCTGGTAGCGCCGGGCGCGACAGCGCAGGCGAAGCCACTGGGTATCGAGCGCGCGGTCTTGGGTTGGCGCCCGGCAGCGAAGCTGACCATTCCTCAACGGCCTCACTGGGAGTTGACGCGCAAGCTCGGCGAGGGCGGTTTCGGCGAGGTTTGGTTAACCCGGCACGTCAAGACCGGTGACCATCGGGTATTCAAGTTTTGTATCGAGGTAGACCGCTTGCGCGCCCTCCAGCGTGAAGTGACGCTGTTTCGTTTGCTCAAGGAGAGTCTGGGGTCGCGCCGGGATATCACTCAGATCCTGGATTGGAACTTTGAAGAGGCCCCGTACTTCCTGGAGCTTGAGTATGTTGAGGGAGGCAGCTTCGCCGATTGGGCCGAGAGCCAAGGCGGGTTGAGCGAGGTGCCGCTGGCCACCCGGCTCCACATCGTCGCGCAGGCGGGGGAGGCTCTGTCCGCCGCCCACTCGGTCGGTTTGCTGCACAAGGATGTCAAACCGGGCAACCTCTTGATTCGCCCGGGTCGAGAGGGTATCCCTCAAGCCTGCTTGGCCGATTTCGGTATTAGTCGGTTGGCCGATCGGGGACAGTTGGCCGATGCCGGGATCACCGCGGCCGGCCTTACGGGGACGCGGACCAGTAGCCAGGGGGCTTCCGAGAGCGGAACTCGGCTGTACATGGCACCGGAACTGCTCGAAGGCAAGGTCGCGACCATTCAATCGGACCTTTACGCCCTGGGGGTGGTCCTCTTCCAGGCGGTGGTCGGCCGGTTCGACCGGGCGATCGGGCCGGGGTGGCAGCGCGACGTGGACGATCCGCTGCTGCGCGAAGAGATCGCCCGTTGTGTGGACCTCGCTCCCGGGCGCCGGCCGCGCAGCGCCTTCGAGGTCGCGGAGCGGCTGTACACGCTGGAGCAGCGTCGTGCGCGGCTCGAAGAGGAGGAACGGCAACGCGAGGAGGCCGAGACGCTCCGTCACGTGTTGGTCCGGGCGCAGCGCCGCCGCAAGCTGCTAGCGATCGTCGCCACCGCCGCGGTCGT